>JAZQLK010000227.1:0-3059 GCA_045542635.1 Eubacteriales bacterium | reverse complement strand
ATTTATAAAACCTCCGTTTGTCCTCTTGCAAGAGCGATGCGTACGGAGCTTAAAAAAAGAGGTGTTAAAGCCCTTAAGGTTGTTTATTCCGAGGAAAAGGCCATAACACCCATATACCCGGAAAATATGGAAAAATCCCGTAAAATGCCCCCCGCCTCCTGCGCCTTCATCCCGTCAGTCGTAGGACTTATCATAGCCTCCGAGGTAATCAAGGATTTAATACGCGGTAATTAGTCGTAAGACACGAAATATACTTTAACGGAGGGAATATGCTAAAGCTTAAATTTATATCATCAGGCAGTATAGTGCCAAGGGATGCGCAGAAAATATATTTCAGCTGTCACGAAAAGGATTTGACGGTTTATCTGAACGATATCAGCGATATTGTTCTTGAATACGGAAATTGTGCGGTATTTTATAATAGCGCCCCAAGCTCGTCCTTTGACGAGGAGGATAAGGTCGCTCTTTCGGAGATGCAAGCCTTTATAGTTCCCGTAACCCATCGGTTTCTTAGCGAGGAAAGCAGAAGCTTGAATTACGAGGTACCCTTTGCCGTAGAGAACAATATTCCTATCCTCTTTTTGATGATGGAAAAGGATCTGCAGACCGATTTTAATGAAAAATGCGGAAATCTTCATTTGATCTCCGCCATAGACGATCCCGATTTTGACAGGAAGGCTATCAGCTTCCTTGAAAAGGTGCTTGTAAGCGAGGAGCTTACAAGGAAAATCAAGGACTCCTTCGGCGCTTATATTTTCTTAAGCTACCGTAAAAAGGATAAGGAGCACGCAAAGAGGCTTATGCGCCTCATACATAAGGATGAAAGACTCCGTGACGTTGCCATATGGTATGATGAATTTTTAATGTCCGGAGAGGATTTTAATAAATCCATAGAGAATGCCCTTAAAAAAAGTAAGGTTTTTGCTCTTGCGGTTACCCCTAATCTGCTTGAAAAGGGAAATTACATAATGAGCACGGAATATCCTATGGCGCAAAGGGAGGGCAAGGAGATTATACCCGTTGAGCTTGTGGATACGGATAAAAGCAAGCTAAGTCAAAGCTACGCAGGTATTCCCTCACCCGTACGGGGAGAGAGCAAGGATCTTTATTCCCGACTCGAAAACGGAGTTTGCGCTCCCGCTACCCGTATGAAAAATGCGGAGCACGATTATCTTATAGGTCTTGCGTATCTTAACGGTGTCGACGTGGAAACGGATAAGGAAAAGGCAATAAAAATTATTACGGAAGCGTCTTGTTCGGGTTATGCTCCAGCTAAAGAAAAGCTGGCTGAGCTTTACTCCTTGGGCGACGGTGTGGGCAGAAATCTTTATCGCGCCATAGAGCTACGCAATGAGCTTCACAGCCAATATAAGGATGCTATACGTAAGAATCGCAGCCTTGCGGATATTCTCGGTCTCGGACGTAACTCCGTGGAGGCTGATGGGCTTTATAATGAGCTTTATCTGTCAGATTGCAACGATACCGACAGGCGCAGCCACGCAAGAATTATTACGGAGGCGCTAAAAATTCTTGAGGAAAACGGAGCGAGCCGAAATAGGGAGCTGCTTGAGGTATTAGCCCATATTTACAGCGTTATAGGCTCTGATGTGGCACTTTCGGAGCTTTTACCCTACAACGATATTGAAAAAGCAAGAATGCTTGTAAAATCCGCAGAGCTTTATAACGAGCTTGTAAAAACGGATAAAAAATATGAGAGCGAGCTTGCCCACGTATATTCGGTTCTTGGAAATTTACTTTACCTTACGGACAAAGAAGAGGCGTATAGAATGAAGAGCCGCGCTATGGAAATATATTCAAGCCGTCTCAAGGAGAATACCGCCTACGCCTACGAGCTGTCAAGGGAGATAAACGGTGTTAGTGAGCTTGCCATAGAGCTTGATTATTATGATGAAGCGGAAAAGCTTGCTAAAAAGAGCATTTCTATACTGAATACGGCAATTGCCATAGGTGAGAAAAAGGGCTCGGGTAAGCATACTATTGCTTTGCTTCTCATACAGCTCAATATGGCGTATCACAGCTTATTAGATATATACAGGCGTAAAGGCGAGGAGTATAGGACTATCGAGGCTATTACGTCCTGTATAGACAAATACGAAGGCAAGGCTACCGATCCTGCATACGGCTATCACAATCTTCTTGCTTCCTTATACAGTGAATTAGGCTCTATATATATGTTTTCCGAGGATTCCTCCTACGGAGAGTATTACTACAGTCGGGCGTTAAGTCTCAGCCGCCAGCTGTACGATAGCGGAGATGAAGCAGGCCCCTCGGCTCTTGTAAATGCGCTTACCTCCATGGCGGACTATTATTCCTATGTGGATGAGAATTTTACGGCGGCATCCTATTACAGAGAGGCGATAGGAGTAAGGAGAGAGGAGAATTCAGACCTTACGGCAGGGTATTATCCCGGTGCCAACGGTTACGACCTTGCGGATATGTATTCCCATCTTTCCGATATATATTTTAAGTGTGACGATACCGACTCTGCTTTAAGCGCTATAAGCGACGCTCTTGGGATAGTATATGAGCTGAATACGTCGTTCCCCGATGATACCAAGCCTATTTTTAAGTCTACGGAGCTTTACTCTAAAGCTTCATTTATATACAAAATGCTTGGGGATACGGAGCTGCAAACCTCTGTAACGGAGCGTAGAATAGAGCTTCTTGAGGATATTCTTACTTATGAAAAAAACGATTATGAAATAAAGGAATATCTTAAGGCATGCGCGGAGAGCTATAACGAGCTTGGAGAGATATACTACGATATGATGGAGGAGGAATCCGCCCTTAATATGTACGGTGCGGCTATGGACAAGCTTTCCTCCATAGATACGGAAAGCATAGACGAGATTGCGTACTTAAGCGGAACCGTGTTATACAATATGGCGCGCGTATATTACGATATGGGCGACCGTCGAAACGCCCTTGACTGCGCAAGGATGTCTGTAGAGATTCTTGAGCGTGACCAGGTTCTCGGCTCTCTTATAATTGATGATGTAAGAGAGCTTTTAAGGATGATAAAGGGCAGATAAAAGGGT
>JAZQLK010000226.1:0-6674 GCA_045542635.1 Eubacteriales bacterium | reverse complement strand
CTTGATTACGCTCATCATCCAACGGAAATTTCGGCAACTCTTTCCGCGCTTTCCGAAATGGGATTTAAAAACGTTTTATGCGTGTTTCAGCCCCATACGTACTCACGCACATACACACTTTACAAGGAATTTACACAGTGCTTTGCAAATACGTGCCGCGTAATTCTGACGGATATATACCCTGCAAGGGAGGAAAACATATACGGAATTTCCGAAGTAGCTTTAGCAAAGGATATGGGCGCCCAATATATTTCCTCCCTTGAAGAAATAGCCTGCGATATCAAAAATTGCCGAAACGACGCTATAGTCATTATGGGAGCGGGGGACGTAATAAAAATAAAAAAGTTTATATAATCCATCCTATCTATTTACTTTAAGGAGTTTTTGTGATAAAATAATTAAGGTAAAATGTAAATGGGAGGCAAAGCTATGGCGGATAAGCAATATTCCTTTCTTGCGGGAGTGTACGATTCGTTGAATTCGCATTTCGATTACGATTCGTACTCAAAGTATCTTGACAGAGAAATAAGAGAAAACGAAAAAATACGCTCATCCCTTGTTTTGGACCTTGCCTGCGGAACAGGTAAGATCACCTTTAAACTGCGTGATCTCGGCTATGATATGACGGGTATTGACTTAAGCGAGGATATGCTGTCGGTTGCCCGTGATATCTGCTATGACAAAGGGATTTACGATATACTCTGGCTTTGTCAGCCTATGCAGGGCTTTGAGCTTTACGGTACGGTGGACGCTTGTGTTTGCTGCCTTGACAGTCTTAATTACTTAACAAGCTATGAGGACCTTAAAAAGTGCTTCAGCCTTGTTCACAACTATCTTATCCCCGACGGAGTGTTTGTTTTCGATATGAACACACCCTATAAATTCGAAAAGGTATACGGGGATAACGCCTACATTTTGGAGGACGGCTCCTCTCTTGTAGCGTGGCAAAACGAATACAACAAAAAATCGGGAATTTGCAGATTCTATCTTAACATCTTTGTGGAGAACGAGGACGGCTCCTACGACCGCTTTGAGGAAATACAAAGAGAGAAATGCTACTCCGTACAAAGAATAAAAAAGGCTCTTCTTGAATCGGGCTTTGAAATAATTAAAATAAACGGTGATTTAAACGGCACGCCCCTTTCGGACACGGACGAAAGATGTTATTTTACCGTAAGATGTAAAAAATAAGAGGTTATTATGGAAAAGAAAAAATCAACTATTCTTCGCGCTATGACAAGTGACGGAAGCGCAAGAGCATACGTTATAAATTCAAAGGAAATTGTAAATCAGGCAATAAAGTATCACAAAACGGCTCCCACGGCATCCGCCCTCCTCGGCAGACTCCTTACCGCCGCCTCCGTTATGGGTACTATGCTTCCCGAAAAGGAAAACCGCTTGACAGCTACCATAAGAGCCGAGGGAATCGCGGGTACGACTCTTGCCTGCGCAGACTACTACGGAAACGTAAAGGGATATATTGCAAATCCCTTGGCTGATGCTCCCAACAAGCCCAACGGCAAGCTTGACGTTTCGGGAATTGTGGGGGGAGGTCTTTTCTGCGTATCAAAGGACGTAGGGGACGACGTTCCCTTTAACGGCACTATTGAGCTTGTAAGCGGTGAGGTTGCGGAGGATATTGCTCAGTATTACGCGGTAAGCGAGCAGACTCCCACACTTTGCGCTCTGGGAGTTCTTATTGACACCGATCACACGTGTAAAGCTGCAGGAGGCGTTTTCGTACAGCTTTTACCTTTTCCCGATGAAGACGTAATTGCAAGACTTGAGGAAAACGCAAAATTCTTGAATAACGTTTCAACTAAGTTTGACGCGGGACTTTCCAACGAGGATATTTTAAAAATCGCTTTAAACGGCATTGAATACGACCTTTTTGACGAATTAGAGGTTGAATACAAGTGCGACTGCTCCGTTGACAGAATCAAAAGAGCGGTAATAAGCCTTGGCAAGGATGAAATTGAAAGCATTTTTAAAGAGCAGAGGGAAAAGGGAGAGGAAGAAAAAATCCAGCTTGAATGTCACTTCTGCGACAAGAAATACGCCTTCTCAAGAGAAGACGTTGACAAAATGTTTGGATAATGAATATAGAGCCTATTGCTAAAATAAAAACGGACTTTCCGACAAAATTCGGTATTCCCCGTCAGAGCGGAATTGTAAAGGAGCTTTGCGGAAGGATAGTTTTTGAGAAAAAATACAGAAGCCCTGACGCTATCCGCGGTCTTGAGGATTTTTCCCACGTCTGGGTCATATGGGGCTTTTCGGAAAATACGGGCAGGGAATATTCTCCCACGGTACGCCCCCCAAAGCTTGGAGGGAATAAGCGTATGGGGGTTTTCGCCACACGCTCACCCTTTCGGCCAAACGGTCTCGGCCTTTCCTGTCTTAAGCTTGAAAAAATAGAATATAACGAAAGGGACGGCTATACCCTTACGGTTTCGGGAGCGGATATGGTGGACGGCACGCCAATTTACGATATCAAGCCCTATCTTGCCTTTACTGACAGCGTACCCTACGCAAGGGGCGGCTTTACCGAGGATCTTGGCCTTGAAGATTTGAGCGTTACTGTGGATACACCTTTTCCCGAAAGCTTTCCAAAGGAAAAAATCGACACCCTGTGTCGTATTTTAGCCGAGGATCCCCGTCCCTCCTATATTGAGGACACCGACAGAGTATACGGATTTTTCTTCTGCGACCATGAAATAAAATTCAAGGTTAAGGATAAATTTCTTACCGTAATATCGGTAGAAAAGAGGATATTATGAAAAGAATACTTGTAGTAAGCTCCGCCAATATGGATATGGTTATGAACGTTGATTTCGTACCCGTAGGCGGACAAACAGTAATAGACAAGGGCACATATGCCTACGTCCCCGGAGGTAAGGGAGCAAACTCCGCCGTTGCCTTTTCCCGTCTTGGAGCAAAATGCGTATTTCTTACCAAGCTTGGCAAGGATGCAAACGGGGATGCGCTTCTTGACCTTTATACGAAAGAGGGAATGGACGTTTCCTACATAAAAAGAGATCCAACCGTCGCAAGCGGTCTTGCCGCCATATTAGTTGAAAAAACGGGGCAGAACAGAATAATAGTTTTTCCCGGCGCCAACTCAAAAATCCAGCTTGATACGGTAAGCGAAGCAATAAAAAGCAAGCCCGACGCTCTTTATATGCAATTTGAAATTAACTACGACGCTATTTTACACGCGGCAAAGGAAGCGTCAAGAGCGGGGATACCCATATTTATTGATGCAGGTCCCGCAAATAAGGATTTTCCCTTGGAGGAGCTTCCCAAGGTAACCGTATTTTCGCCCAATGAAAGTGAAACGGAAGCATTTACGGGAATTTTTCCGTTAAGCGAGGAGGACTGCAAGGCGGCAGCCCTTAAGCTTCTTGAAAGAGTAAAGGCTGAATACATAATTATAAAATTAGGTGGAAGAGGAGCTTACGTCTTTGATGGTGAAAGGGGAATTATCAAGCCTCCCTACGATATGCCCGTTGTGGACACTACGGCGGCAGGAGATGCCTTTACTGCGGCTCTTACCCTTGAATATTTAAGAAGCGGAGATATGCTTTCCGCCTGTGATTTTGCCAATGCGGCAGGCTCTATCACCGTAAGCCGCCACGGCGCATCAAGCTCTATACCTAACGCCTGCGAGGTTACGGAATTTTTAGCTTCAAGATAAAGGAAGGACAAAATGGATACTGTAAAATTTGATAAAAAAAGCACTCACGTTATAGCCCACAGAGGCCTCTCGGGAATTGAAAAGGAAAATACCGCGTCGGCGTTTGTTGCGGCAGGCAACCGCTCCTACTACGGAGTAGAAACCGACATACACAGAACCAAGGACGGACATTTCGTTATAAATCACGACGGCGATTTTAACCGTGTGGCGGGAGTTGACGTAAAAATCGAGGATTCCACCCTTGAAGAGATTCAGAATATAGTTCTTTTGGACACGAACGGAAGCAAGGGCAGAAACGATTTGCGTCCCGCAGTGCTTCAGGACTATCTTGCCATATGCAAAAAATACGGCAAGCATTCCGTTCTTGAACTTAAATCCAGCTTCACCGACGATGAGATTGTAAGGATCATAGAAATTATAAAATCATACGATTATCTTGAAAATGTAACCTTTATTTCCTTTGAATACGAAAATCTTTTAAAGGTGCGTAAGGTTTTACCCGAGCATAGCTGTCAGTACCTTTTCTGGAAGCTTTCCGACGAGGAAATCGAAAGACTCCTAAAGGATAAGATTGATGCGGACGTATGGTGCGTTGAGCTTACGGAAGAGCAGATTAAAAAGGCTCACGAAAGAGGCTTAAAGGTAAACTGCTGGACTGTAAACGAAAAGGAAAACGGCGAAAAATTTGCAAATTGGGGAATAGACTATATTACAACCAATATACTTGAATAATAGCAAAAACAAAATAACGGTAGCGAAAAATCGCTACCGTTATTTATTTTTTCGTATTTATTGAAGCGTTTACCGACTTAAGGCAAGGTTTTTCCCGTTGACTTATAAAGCTCGTACCATTCCTGTCTTGTCATATCAAAATCGGCGCCCTTACAGATCTCCTTTATTCTTCCCGTGTTTACCGTGCCTATAATGGGCTGCATACGGGCGGCGTGGCGTAAAATCCATAAAATTGCCACGGATGTGTCTGTAATTCCGTATTTTTCTCCTATCTCCTTAAGCTTTTTGTTGAGATTTTCGTACTTCGGATTATTTATAAAGGTTCCGCCGAAAAATCCGTGCTGAAGGGGTGACCAGGGCTGAATTGTAATATCCTTAAGACGGCAATAGTCAAGAACTGAGCCGTCGCGGTCTATTGCCTCGCACTTTTCCGTGTTTACGTTAAGGCCGCTATCAATAATACCTGTATTGGTAATACTGAGCTGAAGCTGATTTATATGAAGCTTTATATTGCCGAGATATTTCTGTAAAAGCTCCATTTGAAACGCGCTCTGGTTGGATACTCCGAAGCATTTTACCTTACCCTGTGTGGATAAAATCTCAAATGCCTCCGCAACCTCGGAGGGCTCCATCAAGGTATCGGGACGGTGAAGAAGAAGGAAATCAACGCAGTCCGTACCGAGTCTTTTAAGACTGCCCTCTACGGATTTTATAATATGCTCCTTTGAAAAATCGTAATACCCGTTTGTAATGGCGCATTTTGTCTGTATTATTATCTTATCCTTAAGTGAAGGATTGTCCTTTAAAAATTCACCGAATTTTCTTTCACACTCTCCTCCGCCGTAAATATCCGCGTGGTCGAAAAAGTTAATACCGCAGTCAATATCCGTCTTTATAAGAGTGTCGATTTCCTTTTTGTCGAGGGAGGCAATTCTCATACATCCCTGGCCAACTCTTGACGCATTATAATTTGCAAGGTTAAAATATTTCATATTCTTCCTTTCAAAAACGGTAGCGAAAATCGCTACCGTTTTATTCTGTATTACTTGATCAGTCGTTCTTTGCTTCAGCGATAATCTTATCGGTAAGAGAAGCGGGAACCTCATCGTATCTGATGAAATCGAAATCAAACTTACCTCTACCCTGTGTGGAGGCGCGAAGAGCTATAACGTAATCTGTCATTTCGGAGAAGGGAACCTCGGCGATAACTGCCTGCTTGCCGTTATCCATAGGCTCAATACCCATTACTCTGCCTCTGCGCTTGTTAAGATCGCCCATTACGTCGCCAACGTATGCTTCGGGAACGTAAACCTTAAGAGCTCCAACGGGCTCAAGAAGGACGGGATTTGCCTTAGGCATACCCTCGCGGTATGCAATAGCAGCAGCAAGCTTAAAGGAAATTTCATTGGAGTCAACGTCGTGGTAGGAGCCGTCGTAAAGGTTAGCACTCAGGTTAGCCATAGGATAGCCTGCGAGAACACCCTTGAGCATACAGTCCTTAAGACCCTGCTCAACCGCGGGGAAGTAGTTCTTGGGAACTGCGCCGCCTACAACGCTTGTTGTAAAGGTAAGACCGTCCTCAAAGCCGGGACCGAACTTGATCTTAACGTGACCGTACTGACCGGAACCGCCGGACTGCTTCTTATGCTTACCTTCAACATCAACGTTCTTCTTGATAGCCTCACGGTATGCAAGCTTGGGCTTGGAAAGCTCAACGGCTACGCCATAGCGCGCCTGAAGCTTGGAAACGAGAACGTCAAGATGAATATCGCCAAGACCGGAAATCGTAAGCTGCTTGGTCTCGGAATTGTTTACGTACTTGAGGGTAGGATCTTCCTCAAGAAGTCTGGAAATACCAATAGAGATCTTATCCTCATCACCCTTGGATCTGGGAGCGATCGCCTTTGTGAAATAAGGAACGGGATAATTGATGGGAGCGTACTTGATATTTTCGGATACTGTTGTAAGAGTATCGTTTGTATTTGTATTTGTAAGCTTAGCTACAACACCGATATCACCGCAAGCAAGGGCATCAACATCGATTTGTCTCTTACCGCGCATCATAAAGATCTTACCAAGCTTTTCAGTTGCGCCGGTTGTGGTGTTGCGAAGAACCATATCCTTCTTAACCTCACCGTTCATAACCTTGAAGAAGGACATCTTTCCAACGAAGGGATCGGCAACGGTCTTGAATACGAAGATAGAAGTATCAGCGCTATCCATATCAATAGGAACCTCACGAACA
>JAZQLK010000225.1:0-5981 GCA_045542635.1 Eubacteriales bacterium | reverse complement strand
CTTCCCCTTTGATAAATTTACCACCGCCTCCAACACCCTCGGCACCCAGATGAAGGCTACCGGTGAGGTTATGGGCATCGGCTCAAATCTGGAGGAATGTCTGCTTAAGGGTATTCGCTCCCTGGAGGTTGGAGTCAATCACATCTACCACCACAAGTTTGACAATATGAAGGACGCGGAGATCAAGAAATATATCAGCGAGTTCCGTGACGACAATATATTTGCTATAGCGGAGCTTATCTACCGCGGCGCTACCGTAGACGAGATACACGAGATAACCAAGATAACTCCCTTCTTCTTAGAGGCTATCAAGCACATCGTGGATATGGAGGAAGCTCTCAAGTCGCACGTCTTCGATCTTGATACTCTGAAGGCGGCGAAGAAAATGGGCTTCTCCGACAAATACGTTGCGAGAATGTGGAAATGCGCCGAGCTTGACGTATTCAAGTTCAGAAAAGAGCATAAGCTCTTCCCGGTATTCAGAATGGTCGACACCTGCCATACAGGCGCGTATATTCCTTACTTCTATTCATCATACACGGGTGAAAACACGTCCATTCTTACAGACAAGAAGAAAATAGTTGTTCTCGGCGCAGGTCCGATCAGAATCGGTCAGGGCGTTGAGTTCGACTACTCCACCGTTCACGCGGTATCCACTATCAAGAAATCCGGCTACGAGGCTATTATCATAAACAATAACCCCGAAACCGTATCCACCGACTACACAACCGCGGACAAGCTCTATTTCGAGCCTCTTACACCCGAGGACGTTATGAATATCATAGAGTTTGAAAAGCCCGAGGGCGTTATCGCGTCCCTTGGCGGACAGACCGCTATCAACCTTGCGCAGCCCTTCTTTGACAGAGGCGTTAAGATCATTGGCACAGACTGCGCCGCTATCGACCGCGCAGAGGACAGAAACGCCTTTGAAAACCTTCTTAACGAGCTTAACATTCCCAGAGCTAAGGGTAAGGCAGTTACAAGAATTGAGGACGGTATTGCGGCAGCGGCAGAGATTGGCTACCCCGTTCTCGTTCGTCCCAGCTTCGTTCTCGGCGGACGCGCAATGCAGATCGTAGGTAACGAGGATCAGCTCCGCTCCTACCTTAAGACCGCCGTTGAAATTGATGAGGACAAGCCCGTTCTTGTAGATAAGTACATCAGCGGTAAGGAGGTTGAGGTTGACGCAATCTGCGACGGCAGAAACGTATTCGTTCCCGGTATTATGGAGCTTGTTGAGCGTACAGGCGTTCACAGTGGCGACTCCATCAGCGTATACCCTCCCTTCTCCATCTCAAACAAGGTAAAGGGCACAATTCTTCAGTACGCTAAGAAGCTTGGCCTTGGCATCGGCATCGTAGGTCTTTACAACATTCAGTTCATCGTTGACGAAAACGAGAACGTATATATAATTGGGGTTAACCCTCGCTCATCCCGTACTGTTCCCTTCCTTTCAAAGGCAACGGGCTACAGCCTTGCGGATATCGCAACCGAGGTAATTCTCGGCAAGTCCTTGAAGGAACAGGGTATATTCGATATTTATCCCGAGGAAAAGGACAGATGGTACGTTAAGGTTCCCGTATTCTCCTTCAATAAGCTTCGCGGACTTGACGCATACCTCTCCCCTGAAATGAAGTCCACAGGCGAGGCTATCGGCTATGACGATAAGTTCTACCGCGCTCTTTATAAGGCTCTTCAGGCATCCGGAATGAAGCTTCAGAACTACGGCACAGTATTTGCAACCATTGCAGATAAGGACAAGGAGGAGGCTCTTCCTCTTATCCGCCGCTTCTATAACCTTGGCTTCAACATCGAGGCTACCTCCGGCACGGCTAAATTCCTTAAGGAAAACGGAATCCGCACCCACGTTATGAAGAAGATCGAGGAGGATTCCGACGAAATTGCAAAGGCTCTTGCACAGGGTCATATCGCATACGTGCTGAACACACGTGATATCGACTCCGTAGGCTCCGAAAACGATGGCGCTCTTATCCGCCGCTACGCAACGGAAAATAACGTTACCATTATGACGTCCCTTGATACCGTAAGCGTTCTCCTTGACGTTCTTGAGGAAACCACGCTTACTATATCCACAATCGACTCGTAATGGGAAGGACATACAGAATAACCTATAAAAACGGCGACGTATACGTTGGCGAGGCTCCGAAGGGCTTCGCCCACGGTCACGGAAAAATGACCTTTGTAAACGGCGATACCTATGAGGGCGAGTTCAGCTATGACCGAGCTACGGGAAGAGGTGTCTACGTTTTTAAGGATTGCGGTGATAAATACGTAGGCCAGCTTAAAAACACCAAGTTCCACGGAGAGGGAAAATATTACTTAAACGGAGAAAAGCTTCTCTACTCAGGACAGTGGAAAAAGGATAATTATCACGGCTACGGCGTTCTGTACGAAGAAGACGGAACGTATAAGGGTTATTTCAAAAAAGGTAAAAAACAGGGCTACGGCGAAATGACCTATGATGACGGAAGAGCTTTTAAGGGCTATTTTAAGGCAGGAGAAAGGCACGGAAGAGGTACGATGTACTTCCCCGAGGGTCATCATCTCGGAATAGAGCGCTTTGTCGGTAAGTATAAAAACGGAAATCCCGTAAAGGGTACGGACTACTACCGGGACGGCAGGGTGATAATAAGCGGATTTAATGAAAACGAGCAATACGATGGAAAAACCGTTGTGTCCTCCAAGGACGGCTCCTCTGTTGTAAGCTATCTTAACGACGGAACCTGGGATTGCAATAAAAAGATGACCATTACCCTTGATAACGGAAGCGTCTTTTGCGGATATCTTGATAAAAACAGAAATTTTGTAAGCGGAAAAGCAGAGTTTAAAGAAGACGGAGAATGGTACGACGGAGAATTCCAAAACAATAAGTATCACGGCTACGGAACGTATAAATATTCCGACGGAAGAGTATATAAGGGATATTGGAAAAACGGTGAAAGATGCGGTAAGGGTACGACGGAATTTCCAAACGGAGACAGGTTCGAGGGTACCTGGTACGAAAACGGCACCGCAAGGGGAACCTACTATTATTCCGACGGCGCAAGCAGTTATACGTACTACGACGAGAACGGAATAGCCCATTAACTTAAATAGGAAAAGGTAATAATGAAGAATTTAGTATTTGAAATTATTAGTAATAAAAAGATTGCGAAGAACACCTATGAAATGGTTCTTTGCGGAGATATAAGCGATATTAAGTGCGGTCAGTTCGTTAATATTACGGTTGACGGACTTTACCTCCGCCGTCCCATCTCCGTATGCGATGCGGATGACGGTAAGCTTACCCTTATTTACAAGGTTGTGGGCGTAGGCACGGAAAAAATGTCAAAAATGGAAAAGGGCGTTCAGCTTGACCTTCTTACAGGTCTTGGAAACGGCTATGACGTATCCAAGGCGGGAGATAAGCCCCTTCTTATAGGCGGCGGCGCAGGCGTTCCTCCTATGTACAAGCTTTGCCGCCGGCTTGCGGCAGAGGGTAAGAAATGCTCCGTTATTCTCGGCTTTGGCTCTAAGGATGAAATATTCTACGAGGACGAATTCAAGGCTCTCGGCGCAGATACCTACGTAACAACGGTTGACGGAAGCTACGGTATAAAGGGCTTCGTTACCGACGCTATGAATATGGATTATACATATTTCTACACCTGCGGTCCCGAGCCTATGCTCAAGGCGGTGTATAACAAGAGTGTAACAAGCGGTGAGTTCAGCTTTGAGGAAAGAATGGGCTGCGGCTTCGGCGCGTGTATGGGATGCTCCTGTAAGACAAAATACGGCAACAAGCGTATCTGTAAGGACGGACCCGTTCTTGTGAAGGAGGAGATCATATGGTAAGCACTAAGATCAATCTTTGCGGTATTGAAATAGATAACCCCGTAATCCCCGCCAGCGGCACCTTCGGATTCGGACAGGAGTTTGCCGAGCTTTACGATATAAACGTTCTCGGAACCTTCTCCTTCAAGGGTACCACCAAGGATCCGAGATTCGGTAATCCCACTCCGAGAATTGCGGAAACCGCATCGGGTATGCTTAATTGCGTGGGACTTCAGAACCCCGGCGTTGAGCACGTAATAGCTCACGAGCTTCCCGAGCTTAAAAGGATATTCAATAAGCCCGTTATGGCAAACGTAAGCGGCTTCTCCGTTGAGGACTACGCTTATACCTGCGCGCTCCTTGACAAGGAGGAGCAGGTAGGCTGGCTTGAGGTGAATATCTCCTGCCCCAACGTACACGGCGGCGGTATGAGCTTCGGCACAAGCCCCAAGAATGCGGCTGAGGTCGTAAAGGCGGTAAAGGCAGTTACAAAAAAGCCCGTAATTATCAAGCTTACCCCCAACGTAACGGATATTGCGGAGATCGCAAGAGCCGTTGAGAGCGAGGGCGCGGACGGCGTATCCCTTATCAATACCCTTTCGGGAATGAGAATAAATCTTAAAAACAGAAAGCCTATTCTTTCAATTACAACAGGCGGTCTTTCAGGCCCCTGCGTATTCCCCGTAGCCCTTCGCTGCGTATGGCAGGTATATAACGCCGTTAATATTCCCATAGTAGGTATGGGCGGAGTTTCAACCGCTGAGGACGTAATTGAAATGATGCTTGCAGGCGCAACCGCAGTACAGGTCGGCGCCGCAAATTTAGTTGACCCCTTTGCTTCAAAGAAGATCATCGAGGCTCTACCCGGTGCAATGGCTAAATACGGAATAAATAATTTGAGTGATATAATAGGAGGTGCCCACTAATGGGAAAGGACGTAATTATTGCTTGTGACTTTTCAAGCGCGGAGGCTGTGTTCAGCTTCCTTGACAAATTCCAAGACGAAAAGCCCTTTGTAAAGATCGGTATGGAGCTTTTCAATGCGGAGGGACCCGCAATCGTAAGAGAAATTAAGAGAAGAGGTCATAAGATATTCCTTGATCTTAAGCTCCACGATATCCCAAACACAGTAAAGAAGGCTATGAGCGTTCTTTCACGACTTGACGTTGATATGACAAACGTACACGCATCAGGCACAATCGCAATGATGGAGGCTGCCCTTGAGGGTCTTACACGTCCCGACGGCACCTGCCCCTTGCTTATCGCCGTAACTCAGCTTACCTCCACCAGCGAGGAAAGAATGAGAGACGACCTTCTCATTAACGAGCCTATGGATAAGGTGGTAATGCACTACGCAATGAACGCAAAGAAGGCGGGCCTTGCAGGTATTGTATGCTCTCCCCTTGAGGCTGAAAAGGTACACGCTGCCTGCGGCAAGGATTTCGTAACCGTAACTCCCGGCGTACGCTTCGCTGACGGCGACAAGGGCGACCAGGTAAGAGTTATGACTCCCGCAGAGGCAAAGAAAATCGGCTCCGACTATATAGTAGTGGGCAGACCCATAACAGCGGCTGCTGATCCCGTTGCGGCTTACCGCCGTTGCGTAAACGAATTTGTAGACTAATAAAAGGAGATACTAAAAATGGAAAGCTATAAGAGAGAATTTATTCAGTTTTTACAGAGCGCAGGCGTACTCAAATTCGGTGATTTTACAGCAAAGAGCGGAAGAAAGATCCCTTACTTTATAAACGCAGGCGAAATCAAGACAGGCGACCACATTTCCAAGCTTGGCGAATTCTACGCTAAGGCTTATCTTGAAAAGGTTGGCAATAAGAGAACAGTTCTCTACGGTCCCGCATACAAGGGTATTCCCATTGCGGTTTCCGCATCCATCGCTCTTTCAAAGGAAGGACTTAACGTGCCCTTCTTCTTCAACAGAAAGGAAGAAAAGGACCACGGAGAGGGCGGCGTGTTCGTAGGCTACAAGCCCGTAGCAGGCGAGGAGGTTGTAATCGTTGAGGACGTTATTACAGCAGGCACAGCTATCCGTGAGAGTATGGCTAATATGAAGGCGCTCCAGGGCGTTAAGATCGCCGCTACCTTCGTAATGGTAGACCGCAAGGAAAAGGGTCAGGGTGAAAAGTCCG
>JAZQLK010000224.1:0-6570 GCA_045542635.1 Eubacteriales bacterium | reverse complement strand
CTCCTTGCCTTCCTTTCTCTGTTTTTCGTAATCCTTGATAGCGCGGAAGGCGTATTTACCGAGAATTATAATTACGGGAATGTTTATAAGCGCCATAAGTCCCATAGCGATATCGGCTATGTTCCAGAGAAGATCCGCTGTAAGTCCCGCGCCTGCCAATATAATCAAAGCACACACCACGTGGATAGCTCTCATAGCCCACTTAGAGGGCTGACGCTTGAGAATGTGGAATATCGCCTTATCAACGTAGAAAAGGTTGCCGAGGAGAGTTGTAAATGCGAAAAGGATCATTGAAACAGTAATAAATATCGGTCCGAAGCCTCCGAGGGTTGCGGAGATTGCAGCCTGTACGTAGGCGGCGCCGGAAATGCTCGCGTCGGGCTCAACTCCCGAGCACATACACATAAATGCGGTTGCGGAGCAAATAAGCACAGTATCAATGAATACGGAGAGCATCTGCACCATACCCTGCTTAACGGGATGCTTAACGTCTGCGGATGCGGATGCGTTGGGCGCTGAGCCGACTCCTGCCTCGTTCGAGAAGAGTCCGCGCTTGATACCGTACATTACACAGGAGCCTGTAAAGCCGCCGAAAATTGCGGTTATATTAAACGCTTCCGTAAAGATCCTTGCAAAAACGGAGGGGAGAGCGGTTATATTTACAGCCATTACGATAAGAGCTACCAGAATATATGCAACTCCCATAACGGGAACCAAAACACCCGTCATCTTAAGGATCCTCTTGCCTCCGCCGAGAAGGCAGTAACCAACGAGAACGGCAACCACCAAGCCGATTATCCAAGGAGTAACCTTGGGATTATAAAAGCTGTAGCCGGAGAAGGTGGACTGAAGATTGTAGGATGCCAGCATATTGAAGCCGAACCCGTATGCAAAAATAAGAAATACGGAAAATACTACCGCCAGGGGTCTGCATTTAAGGGCTGATTCAATATAGTAAGCGGGGCCGCCGTAGGAGCCGTCAGGTCCTTTTTTCTTATAGATCTGCGCCAGCGTGCTTTCGATAAGGGCGGATGCAGAGCCGATAATGGCGATCACCCACATCCAGAACACGGAGCCGAAGCCTCCGAGACAAATAGCCGTGGAAACGCCGATAATGTTTCCTGTGCCTACTCTTGACGCGGTGGATACCATAAGAGCCTGGAAGGAGGAAACACCCTTGCCGTCGGAGGGCTTATCCGTTACTGCTCTTATCTGCTCCTTAAACAAACGGAAGGGAGCAAATCTTGTGCGTACGGTAAAATAAATACCCGCGCCCACAAGAAGGATAATTAGTATATAGGTATACATCACGTCGCTTATGCCTGATACGATCTTGTCTAACATAAAATCTCCTAATGTAAAAGTTTTCAAACCATTTTAACATATTTTTATAAATAAAGCAACCTTTATTTTTTGCTTCTGTTTTTTTGCTTTTATAATTTTATAAATTGATTTTCAGCATCGGTTATGGTACAATATTCTTAACAACGTATAAAAGGAGAATCCTTTATGGAAAAAAAGCTTATTAACTCTTATCCCGCCGCCAATTGGTTTGATACAACTCCCGTGGGCAACGGAAGAATCGGCGCGTCGGTTTACGGCTGCGTTTACGACGAAAGAATACTTATAAATCACGAGGCTCTTTTTAACTATGCCCGTACTATGGAGATACCCGATGTTTCCCACTGTCTTAAAGAGGTGCGGGAGCTTATGGATAATAAGCAATACCTTGAAGCGGAAAATTACTATACCAAGGCTCTGCGTGAAAGAGGCTACAATGCATCGAAGGGTAAATTCTACCCCGCCTTTGATATAAGAATGATATTCGGCACTCTCGGCGCGCCTTACGAATACAGACGCGAGCTTGATATGGAAAACGGCGTTTGCACTGTTTCTTATAAGGAAAACGGAGAAACGGTTACAAGAAGGATCTTTGCTTCCCATACGGATAAATTCGTGGTTATCGATATTCAGAAGCCGTCCCCCTTCAATATGATTTTCGCCCTTGAAAGACACGATCTTGCCGACTGGGTGGATTATCGCAACTGCGATAAATTCGAGAGCTTCTCCCGTGACGGATACGTATACTCCCATTGTGAAACCGAGGGCAGACTCAACTACTCGGGTATTATAAAGGTTCACTATACCGACGGTACCTTAACTCATATTGAGAAGGCGAAGAAGCGTAAAATCGATATGGAGGGCGCTCTCGTTCTTGATAACAGTATAAAGATCGAGGGGGCAACAAGGGTAACTCTTGTATTCAATATTGAAAATAAAGCCAAGGATTTTGACAAAATGCGCAAGGGAGTGGATAAATTTACCCTTTCCTTCGACGATGCTCTTGCCCGTCATACAAGAAAATTCCGTTCCCTTTTCAATAGGGTCAAATTGAGCCTTTGCGGTAACGTAAGGAACAAATCGAGCGAGGCTCTCCTTCTTGAGGGCTACGAGGGTGATATCAGCACTATGCTTACGGAAAAAATGGCGGACTTCGGCAGATATCTTCTTATCTCCTCGTCAACGGGATGTCAGTGCCCCGCAAACCTCCAGGGCGTGTGGAACGGAGCGTACTCCCCCGCTTGGGCGTGTACGTATTTCAACAACGAAAACGTTCAGATGGCGTATTGGCAGGCTTACGCAGGCGGACTTGCCGAGACTGTGCTTCCCCTTTTCAATCTTTACGATAAATTCAAAGACGATTACAGAGAAAACGCGTCAAGGCTTTTCGGCTGCCGCGGTATTCTTCTTCCCCTCTTTATGGACAACTCCAACGGAAGAAAGGATAATTTACAGCCTCACGTTCTTTACTGGACGGGCAGCTCCGCTTGGATAAGCGCAATTTACTACGATTATTATCTCTACACGGGAGATAAAAAATTCCTTATGGAAAGAGCTTATCCCTTTATGAAGGAATCCGCTCAATTCTACGAGGACTTCCTCGTTTACGACGAAAACGGGAAGCTTAAATCCTACCCCTCCGACTCTCCCGAGAACAGACCTCTCGGCGATTACGAGGGCTCGGGTGAGGTAAGCTGCAGCATTAACGCCACAATGGATTTTGCCCTTGTTAAGGAGCTTCTTACAAATCTTGTTTCCGTATGCGATAAATTCGGCGTTGATAAGGATAAGGGGGAGGATTGGAAGAAGATGCTTTCCTCCATTCCCGAATACGAAATCAACGAGGACGGGGCTATAAGGGAATGGATGCATCCAGATTTCAAGGATAATTATAAGCACAGACACGAGTCCCATATTTATGCGCTCTTCCCCGGCTTTGAGATCAACGAGCAGGATAACAAGGTTATTTTCGACGCTATGAAGGTAGCCGTTGAAAAGCGTCTTTGCATAGGTCTTAAGGACCAGAGCGGTTGGAGTCTTGCTCATATGTCCAACATCTTTGCCCGTATGGGTGATTCGAAAAGGGCGAAGGAGTGTCTTGATTTGCTTCTCCGCTTCTGTACGGGGCAGAATCTTTACACCTACCACAACGACTGGAGAAATATGGGTGTTACCCTCAAATATATGCACGGCGGACACGCCCCCTTCCAGATTGACGCAAATATGGGCTTTACGGCGGCGGTTTACGAAATGCTTATGTATTCCGACCTTACAAAAATCAAGCTCTTACCCGCAAAGCCCGAGGAGTGGTGCAAGGGTAGTATTACGAATCTCCACGTACGCGGCGGCTTGACTGTAAGCATTTATTGGGATAAATCCTACGTTAAGGCGGTAATTAACGCATATAATGACAGAGAAATAAACGTGGGCGCGCCCGTTGGATTTGCTCTTAAAAATGCAGAAATGTACGCAAAAAGCCGATACGGTAGCGATTTTACGTGCCTTAATCTTAAAAAAGGCGACAAAATAACACTTGAATACGCTAAATAAAGCAATAAAAAAAGCAGATGGCTGATACCATCTGCTTTTTTGCTTATATTAAAGCTTTAAGATATTTAATGCTCTTTTCCGCATCGGCGAAGGCATCGTCGTACCATTCGTCCTTTTCGTACACGAGATATTCTATGCTACTGTCCTTGATTGCCTTGATAATTGCGGGAAAATCAACCACTCCCTCGCCCAAAGGGGTAAAAATCATAGAATTATTTTCTAATTTATAATCCTGCAAATGGATGATTTTACTGTAATTTCCGTGCTTTCTTATATAGTCAACGGGATTTACGCCTCCGCGGTGCAGCCAGCATACGTCAAATTCGGGAGATACCAAGCATCTGTCGAAGGTATCAAAGGCTCTGTCAAGGTGGCTTTTACCCTCGTATAATTCAAGCTCGAAATCGTGATTGTGGTAGCAAAGCTCCATTCCGAAGCGTTTAAGGTAAGTGCCGAGGGTATTAAAGCCCTGGGTAAGAGTGCGAAGAGGCTCATAGGGTATGAAATTTGATTTATCCACACAGGGTACGCCCCAATACTTAACTCCAATAGCTTTCAAAAACTCAATTTGCTCTCTATATTGCTCCTCTGTTGTATCGGGATTATAGCCCTGATGCACGGATGCGCCCTCAAGCCCGTATTTGTCAAGAAGCGCGCGAAGCTCTTCGGCGCTTTTTCCGAAATAGCCTGCGAATTCCACAAAGTCAAATCCCATTTCAGCCACACGCTCAAGGGTTTTTTCTACGCTTTTCTCCATTTCTCCACGGAGAGAATAGAGTTGAATTCCTATTTTTAGCTTTTTCATTTTTCTTCTCTTTTCGCAATGTAGTTTTTGAGCATAAGAAGCCAGTCCGTCTGAATAAAGTCAACGTCCTTATCAATAAGCCAGCCCCATCCCTTATCGGGGTCCTCCTTTAAGGAGATATCGTCGGTTCTGTAGGCGGATATTACGTCTGCCTCATTGTAAATAATGGAATTAGCCCAGATAAGTCTGCCCTTTTCATGCATCGACTTGATATATTCGTCGCTTATACATTCGTCGCCTTCGGTACGGAAAAGAACCTCCGCGCCGATTACGTTGATACCGTCCTCGTAAAGCCTGTCAGTAACGTCGTCCTTCCCGCGCACAAGGGGAACGAACATAAAGTCGGGAGCATATTTTTTAACGCCCTCAAGGCTCTTTTCGTCGGTATAGGTTTTAACTATAACCTGCTTCTCAACGCCGACCTTGCGGATAACGCTTGAAATTCCCTCTATATCCGTCCAGAATTTGTCTACGTTTATGTACGCCTTGCCTTTAAGGAGTGTAAGCACCTCTTCAAGGGTGGGAACCTTGTAGCTTGTACGAACGGAATCCTGGTTTACAAGGTACATTTCTTCAACCTCGGAGGAATCCAACTCGGAAATAGGCTTTGCGCTTCTTAAAAATACGTGCTCCATTCCGGGATGGAATACAAAAAACTTGCCGTCCTTTGACTTGGCAACGTCGATTTCAACCACGTCCGCCCCCTGATCAAGAGCTATCTTATATGCGGTTAACGTGTTACAGGGAACGTTAGCGCCGCAAACTCCTCTGTGAGCAACGAGAAAGGGATATTTTCTCATTTTTCTGTTTTCAAAAATACTTTTATTAAAATCCATTGTTTAAACACCTCCGTATAAGTCAATTATACAACATAAAGTTGAAAATAACAATAACAAAAGATAAGATTTACCCCGTAGAAAACAAATTTTATAAATTATAAAAAAGTATTGACAATAGAAAAATAATCGTGTATAATTATATGGCAAACTACGAAACGGCGGTTTGTGCAACCATGGTTGCGTACTTTTTGGAGAAGTACTCAAGTGGCCGAAGAGGCGCCCCTGCTAAGGGTGTAGGTCGGGTAACCGGCGCGGAAGTTCAAATCTTCTCTTCTCCGCCAACAAAAAAGGAACTTTTGTCTACCAAAAGTTCCTTTTTTGTTTATCCAAGCCGCAGGCTGGGCATATCATCGCCGCGCGAAGCGCGGTGTATATCATCAAGGACGGCTCGCCGCCCTTGTATATCATCACGCGCCAGCGTGCATCTACCTGCGGCTTGATGATATACAACGGCAAGCCGTTGATGATATACCGCAATAAGTTGCGGATGATATACACGCCTTCGGCGTGATTGGGACGCGAGTTTGCGAAAAATCCTTGAATTAGTCTATAAAACATGATATAATACTCTCAAAAGGAGTGATTGTATGGCTAAAAACTATTTATTGATCTATTCGGAGCAACTTGCGACCGATATAGAATTACTTTGTCAAAATATAAAAGCCACCTCCAACACTCTTTTCCAAATTCGTAAGAGTTCAAGTAGTGTGTACGCAAATATTCGTGAAGCCAATTACGGACAGAGCAAGGCGGATATGCTTTCAAAATTTGAAATTGCCCTTAAAGAATGTAGCGAAACGGAAGGTTGGTTACAGTTGTTATTCAATACAAACGGCATTGATGAAGCAACCTATAAAAATTATCGAAATCTTTGCGGTCGTATCAGACGAATGTTGATTGCAAGCTGTAAAACATTGAAGGAGAACATAAAATGAAAAAATGGGTAGTAGAAGATTGGGGATTTGAATTGACTGCCACCGAAGGCAAAGCCTCCCATTGCAGACTCGGTTTGGAAGAAGGCGACAAATTTACATT
>JAZQLK010000223.1:0-3046 GCA_045542635.1 Eubacteriales bacterium | reverse complement strand
GCTCTATGACGGCGAGGACTACTACTTCTCAAAGAGCTATCATTTACATATCGTTGACCGTGTAGGCGGCGGCGACTCCTTCGGCGGCGGTCTTATCTACGCAACCCTCGCAGGTAAGAGCTCCAAGGAAATTATTGAGTTTGCAGTTGCGGCTTCCGCTCTCAAGCACAGCGTAGAGGGAGACTACAACAGAGTTTCCGTTTCCGAGGTTGAAAAGCTTGCAGGCGGCGACGGCTCAGGCAGAGTTCAGAGATAATTATTTAATAATAAGGAAAAGAGGAGAAGTTTTCTCCTCTTTTTTGTAAAATATTTAAATTTCACCGTAACCAAGGTAAAATTTTTTCGTTTATATAGATAGACGAAAGGAAAGGAGAACGGAAATGGATGATAAGGAAATAATAAAGCTTTATAACGAAAGAAACGAGCAAGCAATTTCCGCATCGGACAAGGTGTACGGTAAGTACTGCTATTCCATAGCGTACAGAATTGTGGATAACGAAAGCGACGCTAAAGAAATAGTAAACGATACCTATCTGAAGGCTTGGAACACTATTCCGCCTCAAAGCCCCGATTCGTTACGCGGATATCTTGGAATGCTTGCGCGAAGCATTGCAATTGACAGATTGAGATATTACAGGTCGGATAAGCGCGGCGGAGTAAGAGTAGATGCTGTTATTATGGAATTATCCGAATGTGCAGGTAACTCTTACGGCGGAGATATAGTTGATAAAATGGCGCTTGGTAAGGCGCTTAACAGCTTTCTTAAATCACTTAAGGAAAGAAACAGAAATATCTTTATAAGACGGTATTGGTACGTAGATTCCGTTTCGGAAATAGCCGTACGCTTTTCCTTAAGCGAAAATGCGGTTAAGGCTATATTACTCCGCGCGCGGCGTTCTCTTGAAAAATACTTGGAAAAGGAAGGTGTAAAAATATGAAGGGCGATAATATTTTTGAAGCAATGAGCTTTATAGACCCTGAGCTTATAGCAGATGCTGATGCTTACTCAAAAATTCACGAAAAAGTTGTAGAATCATGCAGAAAAAAACGCAGAATAAAATGGATGAGCTCCTTTGCCGCCGCTATGGTGTCTATAGTTTTATCCATTGTTATTATAGTAAATTCAGGGGTGGATACAGTTTTGACATCGTATGCTATTTCCACGCCGAATTACCCTCAAATGTCAAAATATCCAAGCGCATATAACAGCGAAGAGTACAATAATTGGCGTAATGATATAAAAAAGCAATGGCAATATTATAATGCAGGGGATAATCTTGACGAATTTTTTATAAAAAGCATACAAGCCATTCTGTTAGAGGTAGCAGACAGCAATGCGGTATATTCTCCCGTAAATATTTATATGGCGCTTTCCATGCTTGCAGAAATAAGCTCGGGAGAAACAAGAAAGCAAATATTGGATATATTAGGCTCTGAAAGTATAGAGGAGCTTCGCACCCAGGCATACTCTGTTTGGAATGCTTGCTACAGAAATGACGGATTAACCGATAGCCGAATAGCAAATTCAGTATGGCTTAATCAAAACGTGCAATATAACGGTTCAACAGTAAATACTCTTTCATCTCAATATTATGCTTCGGTTTTTCAAGGCGACATGGGCTCGCAAAAATACAGTGAATGTTATAGAGAGTGGATGAAAAAGGAAACGGGAGGGCTCCTTGATGATATGATAAATGAGCTTTCCTTTGATAAATACACGACTGTCGCTCTTGCCTCCACCTTATATTTTGAAACAAACTGGCACAGTAAATTCGATAAGAAAGACAATTCTAAGAGAATATTCCACACCGTGGATAAAGATGTAGAATGCGACTTTATGAATACATCTTACATTGGAGATTATTATTACGGAAATGATTTTTCTTCTGTATGCAAAAGGCTCGAAAATGACGGAGAAATGTATATGATTTTACCGGATGAGGGGGTAAGCGTTTCAGAGCTTCTTACTGATGAAGAGGTATTAAGCTTTTTATTTACTCAATGGGAATGGGAGAAGCAAGCAACGTGTAATATTAATTTAGCTTTGCCCAAATTCGATATTTCAATGAAAAAGGAAATATCGTCCGACCTTACAGAAATGGGAATTACTGATTGCTTTGATTCTCAGAAGGCAGATCTTACCAAACTGTTCTCAAATGGTGGAAACACTTATCTGCAAAAGGCTGAGCACGGAGCAAGGATAATTGTGGACGAAAACGGTTGCAAGGGTTCTGCGTATACCTCCCTTATGGATGCGGGCGCTTCCTTCCCTGACGAAACAGTTGACTTTACCCTTGACAGGCCGTTTATATTTGTAATTACAGGCCCGGACGGACTTCCCTTGTTTATAGGCATCGTTAATCAACCTTAATCACAAAAATCAAGCTGACGCTTCGTCAGCTTGATTTTTGTTTACATATGACTGCATCTGTGATAAAATAAATTTAGAAAAATTTGAAATTTTCTTCAACCGAATTTTTTATTCCTACACTATATGGATGAAAGGGGGGATTTGAATGAGTCCAAAGGAGCTTATGACAGAAAGGCTTATTTCCGAGTTTACCGGTAACTATATGGAAAAGCTATATTATTTCTGTTTAAGAAAAACTGGTGATACCTATGAGGCGGAGGATCTTGCGCAGGATATTACGCTAAATATTGTTTGCTCTTTGAAAAAGGGCTGTATTCCCGAGAGCTTTTCGGCATGGGTATGGAAAATTGCCCGTAACAGATATTATTTGTGGGCGAGAAGTAAGCATATAAGCCTTGAAAATATGGGTTGCGATGACATATCCGAGCTTGAAATAGAAAATGGCGAAATGACCGCCGAGGAAATATACATATTAAATGAAGATTTGGTGTCACTTCGTCGTGAGCTGGCATTTATTTCAAAGGAATACAGAGAAATAATAGTTCCCTACTACATTGAGGACAAAAAGCTTAAGGATATCGCACTTTCATTAAATCTCTCCGAGGGAACAGTTAAATCAAAGCTGTTCTACGCAAGAAAAAAACTGAAAGAAGGTATGAATATGGCAAGAGAATT
>JAZQLK010000222.1:0-9287 GCA_045542635.1 Eubacteriales bacterium | reverse complement strand
GGGGATATGTCGGGAGATGTATATCTTTACGATATCGATTTTGAGTCTGCACAGCACAATGAGATTATCGGTAACAAGTTCAATACACTTGCCGAAACAAAGTCAAAATGGACTTATCATGCAGCAAAGACCGCAAAAGAGGCATATGAAAATGCGGACTTTGTTGTTATTTCCATTCTCCCCGGTACTTTCGATGAAATGGAATCAGACGTACATACACCCGAAAAGTACGGTATCTATCAGCCTGTTGGCGATACCACAGGCCCCGGCGGAATCGTACGCGCTATGAGAACCATACCTATGTTTGAGGTTATTGCAAATTACATAAAGGAATACTGTCCCAACGCCTGGGTCATCAACTACACTAATCCAATGACCCTTTGCGTTAAGACTCTTTATCACACCTTCCCCGAAATCAAGGCATTCGGCTGCTGCCACGAGGTATTCGGCACACAGGGACTTCTCGGCTACGTTATCGAGGAATATTTGGGCGAAACAGCTATTCGCGAGGAAATAAAGGTTAACCCTGTGTCTGTAAATCACTTTACCTGGCTTACAAGCGCCTCCTATCACGGAATAGATCTGTTCCCATACTACAAGCAGTTCTGTGAAAAGTATTCCGACGGCTTACCCACCAATGCCGACAGCAACTGGATGAATAACCATTTCTCCAGCCAGTTCAAGGTAAGAATAGATCTTTTCAGACGCTTTGGCTACATTGCGGCAGCGGGTGACCGTCATTTGGCGGAATTCTGCCCCGGCGGCTGGTATCTCGAAAGTCCCGAGCGCGTTCACGAAATGAAATTCGCCTTGACTCCCGTAAGCTGGCGTAAAAAGGACCTTGCCGACAGACTTGAAAGAAGCCGCAAGCTCTTAAGCGGCGAAGAGGAGGTAAAGATCTGGAAAACGGGTGAAGACGGCGTAAACCAGATGAGAGCTCTTCTCGGCCTTTGCGATCTTGTAACAAACGTAAATATCCCCAACAGAGGTCAGATACCCAACCTTCCCTTAGGCGCCATCGTTGAAACCAACGCAATATTCCGCTCCGATGAGGTAACTCCCGTAATGGCAGGACCTATTCCCACAGAGATCCACCCCCTCGTTTCCCGTATCTGCGCAGAGCAGGAGGCGGTATTTGACGGAATCGCGCGCCGCGATATCGACGCTATCTTTGAGGCATTCGCATCCGATCCCCTCGTTACCTGCGATATTAAATCCGCACGTAAAATGTTTGATGAAATGGTAGAAAATACGAAGAAATACTTAAAGGATTATAATCTTTAAGAGGGAGCCTTTTATGTCAAAATATCTTGATATTCCTTTTCCGAAGGTGAAAAATCCCTTTGACGGACACATTCATATCCACAAATGGCGTGAGGACGGAACGGGTAAGCTTTACATCCACGGTCTTGAGGAATACCGTCGCGTTTGCGGTCTTAAATATATCGCTCTTGCAGCCTTGCCCTCGGGCAACCCCTTCCCCGCCCCCCGTGACGTAAGCAATAACATTATGTGCGCTTTTTACAAGCTGGCAAACGAAAACACTTATGCCTACGGCGGATTCATTTATCCTTCCTACCCCGCAAAGGAAGACGAGATGGCAAAAATGTCTCTTGCCACCCAGCTTGACGAGCTTTATGAAATCGGCTTTGACGGAATTAAAATGCTTGAGGGTAAGCCTAACCTTTACGCAAGGGTTGGCAAGCCTCTTGACAGCGATTTCTTCGACAAAGCGTTTGAAAGGCTTGAGAAGGACGGCACCTACGTGCTTATGCACGCTCTTGACCCCGAGTTTTTCTGGACGGACAAAAATGAGGAAAACGTGACTAAAGGCTGGTATTACGGAGACGAAAGCAAATACCCCTCAAACGCTGAGCTTTACCGTCAGGTGGACGCCTTACTTGAAAAGCATCCTAATTTAAATCTTTGCTTGGCTCACTTCTTCTTCTGCTCCGAAAAGCCTGAGAAATTAGAGGAAATGTTTGCAAAATACCCCAACCTGTGTATAGATATTACCCCCGGAGGGGAGATGTACAAGGGATTTAACAAGCGCCGTGAGTATTACCGTGAGTTCTTTACAAAATACGCGGACAGAATTATTTTCGGCACGGATATGGACTTTACCCCCCATCTTGAAGCAGGCGTATGGCTCTGCGACAGAGTGTACCGCTACCTTGCCACGGAGGAGACTCTTTCCTCCTTCAGCGACAATATGCTGACAGGTATCGCTTTACCCGACTCCGTCCTTCAGAAAATATTCTCCGACAACCTTGTAGGTAAGCTGGGCTCCGCTCCCAAGCCTATAAACAAGGATGCCCTTCGCCGTTATATTGCAAAATATCGCCACCTTATCGCCGATAAGGAGCTTGATAAATATATCGACGAATTGTCCGACCAATATCTTAAATAGCAATGAAGCACGCAGTGAGCTAACGCCCTCTGCGTGCTTTTTTACTGTGCATCTGAAATACTTAAAGCCCCCACAAAGCACTTAAAGTAATAATTTGCTTGATTTACCTCTTTTTATATGATATAATGGTATAGCTACCTGTTATATGACAGGATCTTTTAAGGAGGTGGACTGCATGCAATGGATATACGGCGCGATATTTCTGATTTCCCTTATACTGTTACCCCTGTATTTCTATTTTGTTCGTAAAAAGCAGAATGAGCCGTGGCTGCTTATACTGTTCACCTGTGTTTCCACGGTCAACCTTGGTTACACCATGATCGCCTTTTCAAATACGGTGGAATTTGCTCTTTTTGCAAATAAGATAGCTTATCTTGGTCAGGTATTTATCCCTCCTTGTATGTTCATGATAGTATCCAAGCTCTGCGGATATACCTATAAAAAATGGGTAAATGGCGTACTCATCGCATTAGCAATATTGATGCTTTCCATCGTCAGTACCTCAGGATATCTTGACTGGTACTATACCGACGCTTCTATTGAAAGCATTGCGGGTGCTACCGTTCTTCATAAGGAATACGGTGTGCTTCACCCCACCAATCTTATTTACGTGATCATGTATTTTGTGGCTATGATCGCCGTCCTTGGCACATCCATAAAGCAGCGCAAGGGAGCATCCCAGAAGCACGCTGCCATTATGTTGGCTGTTGTGGTCGGCAATATCGGTATATGGTGCGTACAGAAGATCATTCCCTGGAGCTTTGAGCTTCTTTCCATCATTTATCTTATGAGCGCGTTATCCTTCCTCTGCATACAGTGTATGCTTCAGGACTACGTTCATAAAAGAGATATTCCAAAATATACTCCCAAGGAGCAGAGGATGCTTGGAGTCCAGGTTACGTCAATGTCCATGGAGGAAAAAATAGCCAGGGTACTGACCTTTGTCAGTAATGAGGATCCCTTGTCTATAAGAGAGCGCGAAATACTTGAGCTCATACTTGCCAATCAAAAGAGAAAGGATATCGCCATCACTCTGCACCTGTCCGAAAACACGGTAAAGACGTATACAAGAACCCTTTATTCAAAGCTTGGCGTTACCTGCAGAGAGGATCTTTACTCCTTGCTTTTAGAGGTATAATAAAACATTTCAAGTCTTCAGGGACGGCAGTCATACTGCCGTCCCCTTTTTGTATTTTCGTTGTTTTTTAAGGATCATACCGATTTTCACCCTATTTCACCCCCGGAATCGGTATTCTTCACCCCATCAGGGTGATGAAATCCCCCTTTACGCGATGATAAAATATAATTGGTAAATTTAATATTATCAAAACATTTTTAAGGAGGTGATGATCGTGAGCGAAAAGCAGATTCTTTTCGGTGGATTTAAATTTCCCATTCTGGACGGCCTTGAATACCTTACCGATGAGAATAAATCCAATACGGATTTTATGTTTATAAACGGACCGGGAGACAGCTTTTCAATGTATTTTGAAAAGGACTTCCCTATCTTTACAGTTCCTGAAAGGACCGAAAGGGACTACGGCCTTTTCGAGCTGAAAAGACGCGACAAGACCATCAGGTTCTTCTGTCCCGAACGACGCGAAAACCTAAGCTCCGTCGTATGGTACTTTTTCGTGGAATATTATGATGAAAGCGGAGGAAGCTGCGTTCTTCCGGGCCAGGTCAGGGTCAAGCTTGATATGCCGTCCTTTATTCAGGCAAGGGAAAAGCCCGGATTTATAGACGTGCTTGAAAGAGTGAAGCCCGTTAGACTCTCTGATAACTATATAATTTGATTGATACGGCTTGGCAGAGCCAAGCCCTGCAAGGAGAACAGATATGAAAATCAAGAAAAGGCTTATGCCAATGATTATTACACTTATAGCGATCTGCTCTGCTATCGTATGCTTGAGCATAGCTACCATAAGAGCGAACGCCATTCCTGCTACGGCAGTGACCCTTACAGCCACTGACGGCAGCCAGACTATTCTCACCACCGCCGTGGATACGGGTACCTATAGCTGGGATCCGGAAACCGCCACCCTTACTCTTAACGGATACAGCGGCAGAACCATAACCACAACGGGAGATATCAATCTTCATTTGGTGGGAACAAACACCCTTACCCTTGATAACACTCTGATGTCTTATACGGCTTACGGAATCAATTTGAACTACAACTCCGTCCGTATCTCTGCCGATGACGGCGGAGTGCTTAATATCAACGGTTCCGGGCTTAAAACCATATTTTCCGCAATCTCAGGCTCTGTAATTATGGAAAACGGAACCTTGAACATAGACATCGATACCACATCCGACGGATGGCTTTACGGCTTTGAAAGAAGCGTATCCTTCGATCCCGACTGTACTAAAAAGGCTGAAATAAACGTAGATATAGAGCGTGATCAGAACGCGGCGGGAGTAATGTACGGATTCTACAACGGAGCTTCCATAAATAACCGCTCAAACGTGGAGATAAACGTTGAGCTGAGAGGTGGCTCCTCCGACTATATATACACATTTTCCGATCTCTACGTCTACAATTCGTCTCCCGTAATTGTAGCTACGGCTGACAATAACGACGGAGATATAAATAAGCGCTTAGCAGTCTATAATCTTATGTCCCTCTCCCTTACGGAGGGCGGTTACGTTGAGCTTAACGGCAAGGTCAGAATGTCCTCTATCGGCGGAAGCACAAGCCCACATACCGTTACCACTACCCCCGCAGACAACAAATATATGTGGATAGAGTACGATAACACTCCTGGCTCCTCCGGAGATTTTGTTCTTTCCTCCCTTGACGGACAGATATGTGAAAATGTCGTATTTGAATACGCTGATGAGGAAGAGGACCTTGAATGGGTTGGCGGAAGCCATTTCAACATACCTGCAGATAAGGTGGATGGCAGATGCTCTATAAATATCTTAGCGGGCGTACGCGGTCTCAGCACATACGACGCCTATTATATCAAGGCAGAGATCATTGACGGTCAGTTGCCCGAGGGTATAACCTTATCATATATTGGCGGTAACATAAGCGGCACCTTTGCCTCTCCCTGCGATGCGGGAAGCGTTACTATCCGCCTTACCGACAAAAATAACACTCCCTCAGATCCGGAGGATGATAGAATCACTACATTTACGATCTCCTACGGAGCCGTATCCGAAAAGGACAGATTTTTGACCGTTGGCAACGACGATCCTGTTGAAATGAAGGAAAACGGCTCAGGCACCGGATGGAGCTACGATGCAAGCACCAAAACTCTTACGTTAAACAATTATAATTCAGGTCCTATTTTCACAGAAGATCTGTTGAATATTCACTTGATAGGCACTAATACCATCACCCTTACCGACGAAAACAATGTTGGTATAACGTCCACGTTCCCATCAGGTACCGTTAACCTTTCCGCAGACGACGGCGGCATTCTCAATATTAACACACCGGCAAATTATACGAAGAGCTTTACAGGCATCAATGCAGCGCTTTATTTTAATTACGGCACTGTAAATATGAATCTTTCCTCGGACTTTTCGGGTGATTCCTCCTATACCGGCATCGGTATAAAAGGTATGGTCCGCTTTACCGATAATCAAACGAAGCTTGCGTCCTGGAACGTTACAATAAAAAATAACGCAGCCGACGTAAACGTAAATCTGTCAGGTAACTATAACAACACCTTTTTCATACAAAACCGTGATAACGTTGAAGTAAATATTGATATAAGGGGCGATGAGCATACCGAAGTCAAGGGTATTTACTCATTATACGTATACAACTCCTCTCCTGATATCACCGTATACACAAGCAACAACGGCGGACAAAGCCCCTGCGATGCAGTAAATCAAATTTCCTGTCTGAGGCTTACGAATGGCGGAAGATTGGAGCTTACCGGCAGAATAATAACAAGTAACGTTCCGTATATGGATCCTCATACCGTAACAAGGATCCCCGCAGACAACAAGTATCTTTGGAGAGATACAGATCCTCACTACTACTATAAGAGCCTTGTAATGAGTGATACAGACAATGAATTCTTAAATTATGCAGTATTTGAATATTCAGAGATCCCTGCAGCCCTTGAGTGGTTGGGAGGAGATCATTTTGATATCCCCGCGGGCAGCGTAGGCGATTACCATGGTCTCAACCTTTGGAGCGGCATAAGAGGCGGTAACTACTTCTCCTCAACGGGCCCGAATGACTGGACGTTTGAAATAATTGAAGGTCAGCTGCCCCCGGGTCTTGATTTCGATATGACCTACTACGGAGATTTGTTCGCCCAGATAAATAAGCCCTGTGTTGCGGGTACGGCTAAAATAAGAGCCATAGACCGCGGCGGCAACAGCGATCCCGCAGACGACAGATATGTAGAATTTGAAATTTCATACGGCGCATTTATTACAGATATTCCCGTTACGGGATTAGAGCTTGATAAAAACAACGTGATCATGGATTATGACGGCTCATCTCAGATAACTGCAACCGTTACTCCTCCCACGGCGGCATACCCCAACGTCGACGTTATGCTCCCTGCGGGTTCTCCGTTATATGCATCAATAGGCGACCCTGTGGACGGAGTCAGCATAATTACCCTTACGTCCAACAGGATACCCGGTAAGTATACTGTAACAGTTAAGACAGTTGAGCTTGGGCTTACAAAGGAGCTTACCGTTTATTTAAGAGAAATGACTCCGAATATAAGCATCGACTTCATCGAAGAAAGAATAACCGGACTTCTGGTAGGAACTACTTACAGGATCGGCGGAGAGGGCATCAGCACCGTTGAATTTACGGCGGAAAACACATATTACGATATTCCCGACTCCTGGATGGGCAAAACTGTCAAGATCGTTCGTCTGAGTGATATCGATGAAAACTGTCACAGTAACGAATTTCAGCTTGTTATCCCCAACAGACCAGACGCTCCCACAGGATTGGATAAAACAGATGCATCCTCTTTTGGAGAAAACGACGGCGCTATCATTGGTGTTACTACTGATATGGAGTACAAAAAGTCTGACGGAGTGTGGAAAAACGCATATGACGATACCGTAACAGGCCTTGAAATAGGAGCTTATTCCGTAAGATATAAGAGCACCTATGAGGCATTCGCCAGCAAGACAGCGTCCGTTTCCATAGGCTTTAACGAATTTGATTTCGTAGATAGCAATGAATACGACATTTACGCAGGAGATACAGATACCACCATCAGCGTTATCGATATTAAAAACGCCGTTAGCGGCGGTAAAAAGCCTTATACTTATTCAATTTCAGGACCTAACTGGCTAAGCATTGATTCAAACGGTATGATCAGAGGTACAAGACCTGCTTCAGCCCAGGCTGCAACTACCGCAACTATTACAGTTACCGATTCGGATAGCACCAGCTTGTCTATTATCATTAATGTCGGCGAAGTAACCGTTGCCCACGTTCACGATTACAGTGATATCTGGAAGCACAATGAAACAGACCACTGGAACGAATGTATTTGCGGTGATAAAAAGAATCTTGATGCCCATTCTCCTCGCGATGACGACGGTAACTGCACAACTGCCATTACCTGTGAAATATGTGACAGAATAACGACGGAAGCTAAGGCAGCTCACGTTCCAAATGAGGACGACGGTGACTGTACTACCGCAGTTATCTGTAAGAATTGCACTACCGTAACCACGGAAGCAAAGACGGCGCACGTTCCAAATGAGGATGATGGCAACTGCACAACTGCTATTATCTGTAAGAACTGTACTACCGTAACCACGGAAGCAAAGACGGCGCACGTTCCAAATGAGGACGATGGCAACTGCACAACTGCTATTATCTGTAAGAATTGCACTACCGTAACCACGGAAGCAAAGACGGCTCACGTTCCAAATGAGGACGACGGTGACTGCACGACCGCTATCACCTGTAAGAACTGTACTACCGTAACCACGGAGGCAAAGACGGCTCACGTTCCAAATGATGATGACGGTGACTGCACGACCGCAGTTATCTGTAAGAATTGCTCCAAGGTAACAACGGAAGCTAAGGCAGGTCATACGGGCGGAGCCGCTTCCTGTACGGAAAAAGCAGTATGTGACGTATGCGGCACTCCTTACGGCGATCTTCTTCCCCACTCTCACGGCTCCGAATGGAAGACCGATGAAAATGAGCACTGGAAGGAATGCATATGTACAGACAAGATAAGCAAGGCAGCCCATGAGGATAGCGACGCAAACGGAACCTGCGATTCCTGTAATTACCAGATGGTTGCAAATAACTCTGAATACGATAACGGTCTTGGCACCGGCGCAATCGTTGCCATTGTTGTAAGCTCAACTGCCGTTATAGGAATAGGCGGCTTCTCACTTCTCTGGTTTGTTGTTAAGAAAAAGACCTTTGGAGAGCTTGTCATGGTTATCAAGACAACCTTCAGATCCATATTTAAATCAAAGAAATGATATCCGCAAGTCCATAAGCTGACGTACAAGGATACTGTTACAGAAAAAGTGTTCACAGAAAGGAAACGACTGATCGATCACTTCACACTCTGTAGGAAACAGAAAATTCAAGGATATCTCATTTCAAAATAAAACCCCTCAATTACAAAATACGCGGACAGAATTATTTTCGGCACGGATATGGACTTTACCCCCCATCTTGAAGCGGGCGTATGGCTCTGCGACAGAGTGTACCGCTACCTTGCCACGGAGGAGACTCTTTCCTCCTTCAGCGACAATATGCTGACAGGTATCGCTTTACCCGACACCGTCCTTCAGAAAATATTCTCCGACAACCTTGTAGGTAAGCTGGGCTCCGCTCCCAAGCCTATAAACAAGGATGCCCTTCGCCGTTATATAGCAAAATATCGCCACCTTATCGCCGATAAGGAGC
>JAZQLK010000221.1:0-3500 GCA_045542635.1 Eubacteriales bacterium | reverse complement strand
TTAAAACAGCATCCCCCAAGGAGATGATACCCGAAAACGAGCTTGGCTTCGCCAAGTATTTTTCCGACCATATGTTCGTTATGGATTACGATACAGAAAAGGGCTGGCACGATGCAAGAATCGTGCCCTACGGCAATATTTCACTTCATCCCGCATCCACAGTGCTTCACTACGGCGCGGAGATATTCGAGGGTCTTAAGGCTTACCGCAGAGAGGATGGCGGCGTGCAGCTTTTCAGACCTATGGAGAATATCAGAAGGATGAACACCTCTGCCGAGAGAATGTGCTTGCCCGTTATTGATGAAAATGACGCTCTTGAAATTCTTACGAAATTCGTTGAGCAGGAAAAGGACTGGGTTCCCCATTCCTTCGGCACCTCCCTTTACCTCCGTCCCTTTATGTTCGGTAACGACGAGCATCTCGGAGTACACGCAGTAAGCCGCGCCACCTTTATGCTTATCGGCTCACCCAGCGGAAGCTATTACAAGGAGGGCATTAACCCCGTTAAGATTATGATAGAGTCCGAGGACGTTCGTACGGTAAGAGGCGGAACGGGCTACGCAAAGTGCGGCGGTAACTACGCGGCATCCACAAGAGCAGGCGAAAGAGCGAACAAGAAGGGCTATTCACAGGTTCTCTGGCTTGACGGCGTTGAAAGAAAATACATTGAAGAGGTTGGAGCTATGAACGTAATGTTCAAGATTGACGGAGAGATAGTTACTCCCGCCCTTACAGGCTCAATCCTTCCCGGTATTACAAGGAAATCCTGTATTGAGGTTCTTAAGAGCCTGGGCTACAAGGTAAGCGAAAGACTTCTTTCCGTTGACGAGCTTATGGAGGCGGTAAAGAGCGGCAGACTTGAGGAGGCTTGGGGCTGCGGTACCGCGGCTGTCGTATCTCCCATCGGCAGACTTATGTACGAGGATGTTGAATACGTTATAAACGGCGAGGAAATCGGAGAAACCACAAAGAAGCTTTACGATATCTTAACGGGTATTCAGTGGGGTAAGCTTGAGGATACCTTCGGTTGGGTTTATAAAATCGACTAAACTCACTATATAATTGATTGTATACACGCCTGCATATGTATGTATTATACAAATGCGGGCGTGTTTTATACATAAAATTTGTAACAAATGTCAAAATCGGCCTTCGGCGCAAATTTTGTATTGACAAAGCAAGAAAAATGTTTTAAAATAACACATATATTATAAAGACGATGACGGGAATAAAAATCGCGTATTCGGCACAGAGAAGCGGCGGTAGGTGCAAGCCGTGCGAGAAGCGAGCATAACTCCTCCCTGAGTTTTCAACCGAAATTACAGTAGGCTTGAACGGGCTCTCCCGATACAGAGAGGCTTCGCTTAACGGCGAGGCTGAGAGGACGCGCAGGCGTCAAGCAGAGTGGTACCGCGGAGAATACTTCGTCTCTTTTATGCATAGAGAAGTTGCGTAAAAGAGGCTTTTTTATTTAATGATTCCCCAGTATCTCCGTAATGACATAGACATTGAAAGGAAAAAGTATGAAGGGCACAGAAAAGTATGTAAAACAGTATTTTACTCCCTCCGGAGTAACTATGGACTGGATGAAAAAGGACTGTATCGACAAGGCTCCCATATGGTGCAGCGTTGACTTGAGAGACGGTAACCAGTCCCTTATAATTCCTATGAGCCTTGAGGAAAAGCTTGAATTCTTTAAGCTTCTTTGCAAAATAGGCTTTAAGGAAATCGAGGTGGGCTTTCCCGCCGCCTCCGAAACGGAATACGAGTTCTGCCGTACTCTTATTGAGCAGAAGCTTATTCCCGACGACGTAACCATTCAGGTGCTTACACAGTCAAGAGAGCATATTATTGCAAAGACCTTTGAAGCGATTGACGGCGCAAAGCACGCGGTGGTTCACCTTTACAACTCCACGTCGGTAGCTCAAAGAGAGCAGGTGTTCAAGAAGAGCAAGGAGGAAATTATCGAGATTGCCAAGTTTGGCGCCAACCTCTGTAATGAATATAAGAAGAAGGCGAAGGGTAAGATCACCTTCGAGTACTCTCCCGAAAGCTTTACCGGTACAGAGCCCGAGTTCGCAAAGGAAATCTGCAACGAGGTTATTTCCATCTGGAAGCCTACCCCCGACGATAAGGTGATTATCAACCTTCCCGTTACGGTATCTCATTCTATGCCCCACGTTTACGCGGCGCAGGTTGAGTATATGGATAAGAATCTTAAGGATAGAGAAAACGTAATTATCTCACTTCACCCCCACAATGACAGAGGCTGCGCCGTAGCGGACAGCGAAATGGGACTTTTGGCAGGCGGTGACAGAATTGAGGGTACTCTCTTCGGTAACGGAGAGAGAACGGGTAATGTTGATATTATCACTCTCGCTCTTAATATGTTTTCTCAAGGCGTAGACCCCGAGCTTGACTTCACAAGCCTTCCCGAGATCACAAAGGTTTACGAGAAGGTTACGAGAATGCACGTTTACGAAAGACAGCCGTATAGCGGTCAGCTGGTATTCGCGGCATTCAGCGGCTCCCATCAGGATGCTATTGCCAAGGGTATGAAATGCAGAGAGGGCAGGGATTGCGCATGGACTGTGCCTTATCTTCCCATTGATCCCGGCGACGTGGGCAGAGTATACGAGGCGGACGTTATCCGTATCAATTCTCAATCCGGTAAGGGCGGTATCGGTTATATTATGGAAACTCAATTCAAGCTTAACCTTCCCGCAAAGATGAGAGAGGCGTTCGGATATCACGTAAAGAGCATTTCCGATCACGCTCACAAGGAGCTTCAGCCCAAGGAGGTTTACGAAATCTTTATAAATGATTTTGTCAACCTTTCTGACAGACTTGACATTATAAAGGCGGTATATACCGACCTTAACGACGGCGGAATCAAGGGTAACGTAACGGTTAAGTATAACGGCAAATATGAGGATACAGTATCCTTCGGTAACGGCCGTCTTGACTGCGTAAGCTCCGCAATCCGCGAGATTACGGGCCTTGATTACAGTCTTGAAACCTACGTTCAGCACGCCCTTGAGGAAAAGACCACCTCCAAGGCGGCATCCTACGTAAGCATTAAGCTTAACGGTAAGACCTATTGGGGCGTGGGTATCGACAGCGATATTATCGTGTCCTCGGTAAAGGCGCTCGTAAGTGCCGTAAACAGACTTTTATACGACATTCAGTAAGGAGAGCCATATGAAATTAACAGGCGCAGAAATTATTATAAGAACCCTTATAGAGCAGGGCACTACCGACGTTTTCGGTTATCCGGGCGGACAGGTAATCAGCATTTACGACGCCCTCTATAAGTATCAGGATGAAATAAATCACGTTCTTACCGCTCACGAGCAGGGCGCATCCCACGCGGCTGACGGTTATTCAAGAGGCACGGGTAAGGTTGGTGTTGTTATTACAACATCGGGTCCCGGCGCAACAAATATTGTAACGGGCATCGCCACCGCCATGCTTGACTCAGTTCCGATGGTGGCAATCAC
>JAZQLK010000220.1:0-1551 GCA_045542635.1 Eubacteriales bacterium | reverse complement strand
TGCTCAACATAAAGCTGAAGCATATTTGCCTTTGCGTAGGCAATATTGTCAACAAGCTCCTTCAAGGTTTCAAGAGTGGGAATTCTTCCTCTTGTAATATCAAAGTAAATACCTCTGTTCTTAAAATCGGGCTCGTCAATTATTTCACAAGCGTCACAGTATCCGTTCTTGATTATCTGTCTTATAGTCTGTATGCCGTAAAACGCGCCTGCCTGGGGTTTTGCGTTAAGCTCGATTTCCTTCTCGGAAAGCTTAAGAGTATAGCCCTCGCTACCCTCGTCAGCTACCTTAACAACTACCAAGGTGTCGCCGACGGGAACCTTTTTGGATGCCTCAACTACTCTTTTGTCAATTGTAATATCAAACTTGAATTCACAACCGCTTATAACAAACTTTTCACAGGATGTGAAGGATTTTACCTGGGGAACTATGTACATGATCTATACCTCACTTAATAATAATTTCTCTGCCGTAGCCGATAAGGGCGCTTGACGTTGTGTACTGCTTAAGATTATCAGTAATGTTGTATTCAACGGATGCGTGGATATGTCCCGCAAGAACACCGATAAAATGAGTATCGTTAGCTCTTACAAGCTCAACAAACTCTCTTGCCTCCTCGGAGTCATACTGAGAGCCCATAACGAAATAGTGATTTACCTTTTTTGAAACCTCCTCGCTGAACTCGCCAAGCTTCAAGGGCGCGTGGATAAGCAAAAGTATCTTTTTGTTTTTATCGATTTCTGCCTGCATTAAATCAAGCTGCTCTCTTGTAATCTCCTTCGTACCGTTATCTACCACAACGATTTCAAATTCGTCATAATCGAATACGTCAAAGGCGGGATTATCTATAAGTCCCTCAAATCTTTCGTACATAATGCGTTTATTACCAAACTCATCCGTACGGGCGTGATTTCCGGGGCAATAAATTACGGGAATGGGATAATTTTCCTTGAATTTTTTTAAGTATCTTATATTACTGTCGCTTACGCGGTCCATAATATCACCCGAAAGAATAAGAGCGTCAGCTCCGAATTCAAGAGCGTGCTTTGTAAGCGCCTCAAAAAGCACAAAGGGCTCTACCTGATATCTGTCGTCGTAAAACTCATCAAATCTCTCGGCGTAGTGAATCTTAAGGCTGTCCCATTGCTCGTGGGAGCGCTTGTACTCCGCCTTATCGGCATCGGAGCTGTATTCGTCAAGACAAGCCATATGGGCATCGCTTATCTGAAAAAATTTATATTCGCGCTTAAGTCCCAAATCTATTACAGTTTTGCTTAATTGAACAAGATTATCCATATAGTAAACCTCTTTATTACATAGTTATTTTTATTATAGCTTACCTTAAAGCTTATGTCAATATTTATCGGAAAAAGTCAATGGAAAAACACTTTTCTCCGATTAAATCCGACAGTTTTTTTACGATATCAATATTAAAATTTAAGAAAAGGACGGTGAAAACATGATTAAGGAAAGACTTAGGGAAATAAGCTACGGAAATTACACCTTAAACGTAAAAATAAGGGGCGACATCGACCATCACTCCGCCAAGGG
>JAZQLK010000219.1:0-2320 GCA_045542635.1 Eubacteriales bacterium | reverse complement strand
ATGGGGCCGTTGTTTACGGCGTGCATATTTTTGATTTTATCCGTTATCTTACTAAAGTTGATTTTTACGGTACTCATATAAAGCTCTCCCTTCAGGAATTACTGAACTCATTCTACATCATTTCATAGTGTTTGTCAATAGAAAAGGGGCTGACCGGAAGGTAAGCCCCTTTAAATAATTAGTTAATTTTGATTGTGTAGGAATTAGAGAAGGAGAAGCCTGCGGGAAGATGAATCATTTCCTCCTTGGTCTCAAGGTCGTCAACTACGCCGTCGTTTGCGGGAATACCGCACCAGGGCTCAATGCAGAGGTAAGGCGCGTCAGTCTTGGGAGCGTGCCAGAGACCGATATATTTCATATTGTCAAAGGAAAGAGTTACGGATTCCTCTGCAAGGTCGCTCTTCAAGGTAATAGTCTTATCCGTATTGTAGAGGAAGATAGCGTCATCGTCGAAAAGCTCGTGCTTGAGGTCGATTCTCTTAACTGTGCCGTTATTAAAGAGCTTATCGTTCTTTGTGCAGAAGCAAGTGGGAGAGAAGTCAACGCGCATAGCGTCGCAAGCATTGTCAAACTCAACGTAGTAGTCCTCAAACTTAAATTCCTCATTCAAGGGAACGTTAAACGCGGGATGACCGCCAACGGTAAAGATAAGCTCCTTATCGTCGCAGTTTCTTACGTTGTGAATTATTTCAAGAACGTTATCAACAAGCTTGAAGGTGATATCGAATCTGAAGGCGAAGGGATACTTTTCCATAGTAGCCTCGTTTGATTCAAGTGTAAGAGTAATTTCATCCTTCTTTGCCGCAGTAAGTCTGAATTTAGAGGAGCGAGCGATACCGTGATTGGGCATTTCATAGGTCTTACCGTTATATGTATATTTGCCCTCAAAGAGTCTGCCGCAGATAGGGAACATAACGGGCGCGTGACCGAGCCAGTATTTCTCATCTCCCTGCCAGATATACTCCTTGAAGGTTTCGTTATTTACAATAGAAATAATTTCAGCGCCTGTGCCTGAAATACAAACCTCCATAAAATCGTTTTTAACTGAATAAATCATTGGGAATTACCTCCTGAAAAATTATACATATATATTATAGCACGGTAAAAAAATAAAATCAATAGGAAATCGGTTGAAATTGTAATGATTTTGTGTTAATATAGTTAGGAAAGAGAGGGATTTAAATGGCGAATATAGTTTTATCGGGTAAATGCAATTTGAGATGCCCCTACTGCTTTGCCGAGGATTTTACATGCAGTCAGAGCAAGGATATGGATACGGAGCTTCTTTTAAAGGCTCTTGATTTTGTTGCCGACGAGGGAACGGTGGGGCTTATCGGCGGAGAGCCCCTTATGTACAAAAATATTGATACGGTGCTTAATTTACTTGACAGAGATATGCGTTTTCGCAGTATTATGGTGTTTACTAACGGAGTTTTTATAGATAAGCACTTAGATGCCCTTATGTCGCCTAAGATCCATCTTCTCATAAACCTTAATCCGTCAAGAAATACGGGTAAGGAAAGCTACGAGAGAACGGTTACAAACGTAAAATCCCTTGTGGAAAGAGGAAAGTGGAGAAGCATTACTCTCGGCATAAATATATACGAGGAAAACCAGGATATTTCCGAATTTATAAACACTCTGTCGACCTTTTCCTTTGACAGAGCCAGAATCAGCGTAACTATTCCACAGGATAAAAGCGAGGGCGCGATTCCATATTTTGAGAGAATGAAGCCCACCCTTCTTAAGGTATATAAGGAGCTTTCCGAAATCGGCGTTGCTCCCTGCTACGACTGTAACGTGATACCCCATTGCGTTTTCACCGAGGAGGAATTAAGCTTTATTAAAACAATTCCGTACACGTCACCTATGGAAAGAGAGCTGCTCCTTGGCAATAACGCGGTTTGCTCTCCCATAATAGATATTTACCCCGACGGAAGCGCAACCCGTTGCTTCGGCTGCTATGACGATTTGAAGGTGAATTTCACTGATTTCAAATGCTTAAGCGATTTGAAAAACCATTTCTTTATGGAGATAGATTCAAAGCGCGTACATAAAAAATCCCGCACCCTGTGTGAGAGCTGCTACGATTATAAGACCTTCAAATGCTTTGGAGGATGCTTGTGCTATAAACGGTAAAGCAGAATGCAGAATTCGGAATGCAGATTTTATATAGACCCTTGAATTGCTCATAACCTTATTAAACAATCAGCCCTTCTCCAAAAGGGTGATGTCCTTAGCGGAGAATTTTGACTTTGACGAAAGTGCAAGCATCGCATTTGACTAGTCAAACGCAAATATGGGCTAAGCCCAAACCCTT
>JAZQLK010000218.1:0-12474 GCA_045542635.1 Eubacteriales bacterium | reverse complement strand
GTTGTCTTCCTAAGACCGCTTGGCCTCCGACTTAAACACAAGAAAAAGACCATCGTATGATGGTCTTTTTCTTTGCTCTCTGTGTTGTTGGCTTGAATCTGCACGGCTTTGCCGTTTTGGCGACGGACGAATGGTGGTATCTTTGGGGTAAGCCATTGTCTCGCCTCGTCCTTGACTTTACCAAATATGAGTGCTATAATAATTTTAGAAAGAGATATTACGTCAGCTTCAAAATGAGAAAGGAAAAAAAGATGATTTTTTACTACGTAAGACACGGTGAGCCCATATATTCTCCCAATTCATTAACGGAATATGGAAAAGAGCAGGCTGAAGCGTTGGCAAAGAGATTTGCCCTATACGGCCTTGACGCAATATATTCGTCTCCATCTACAAGGGCGGCGCAAACGGCTGAGCCTACCTGCAAGCTTCTGAATATTGAGCCTGTTTTCCTCGATTGGACTAACGAGGATCATGCGTGGAGAGATTTTACTTTACAGAAGGACGGCGGAAGGCGTTGGTTATTCCAAGATTATGAATCTATAGAAAAAATGGCATCTCGGGAAATGCTTTCCTTAGGACACGATTACGCAAAGGATACGTGCTTTGATAACACTAATATAAGAGCAGTATCCAGGCAGGTCGATGAGAAAATCGACGATTTCTTCCTTTCCCTTGGATTTAAACACAACCGCGAAAAGGGCGGATACGAGGTTGTAGCGCCTAATAGCAAACGTGTAGCTTTATTTGCCCACCAAGGCTTTGGAATGGTGTTTTTAAGCAGTGTTTTGGATATTCCGTATCCTTTGTTCTGCACAAAATTCGATATTGGACATAGCGGAGTTACGGTTATTTATTTTGACGAAACAAAGGAATTTGCATATCCGAAAGTATTGCAGCTTTCCAACGACTCCCATTTATATAAGGAAGGCATCCTAAAGGGATATCAAGGCTGGATAGATATATAAATCAGATGAAAGGGGATAAGGGATGAAATTAGAATTGTATCAAAAGCTTCTGCTTGCAATACTTTTTATTATTCTTTTGCCTGTAATAATACTTATATTCCTTTGTATGGCAATACAATATCCGTTTACTGAAATTGCCAAAAGAAGGGAATATAAAAAATCCTTTTATTACAAAAGCTTCAAAGTATCCTTTAATAAAGGAATTATGCAAAAACCAGGGTACATATTTTATAATTCGATGATTGAAAAATCATTGGATGAAAAACTTGGAATCAAATACGTCCGTATGGACGATAAGGGATTTGAGTATTTCGTGTATAAAAGCGCAGTATATATTTTTCCTGATTTTAGCGGTCTTAAATACATCGAGGAAGAAAATACGTGGAAAATCATATACAGGAAGTACATTGAAGAAAGCATTAACGACATTCAACGTTATATTGATATAAGGAAAGCGTTGATTGACGAATCAGATTCGCAGTTACCTGTTAAAATCATATTAGAAAGAAATATAATAATGGATAAGGATCTGGAAGGTAAGGGCATCCCAGCCTCCTTATGGGTGGTAAAAAGCTATGAATCCGCCTTTGATAATTTTGATTGGAGAATCATATCCGTGATTCCTCAAAATGCTAAGCAGCTGTATGAACAATTATTGGTTACTCCCGATTTATGCGGTACGTTCGAATTGGTTAATGATGATACCCTTTATTGGACATATAAAGATTTGGTTTTACATATAAGTGCTAATTATATAGACGTAAGCTTAAATTGGATGAAGGATAAAGATTTAACTCATTGGCATCCGGATGATTTTGAAATTTACGATGACGTATGCTCAATCACGAAAAAGAACAGTGTCCTTATAATCAAAAGGGCTTTTGGATCTTCCTTCGTTAAATACATGGGGGATAAGGAAAAATGCCCTTACGTAAAAACCCCAAAAGGAGCTTTAACCTTTGTAATTGAATAAGTGGAGAATCAAATAGAAAGGATAGTAAAATATGATTATAAATCAGAATAAAAAGCGCACCTTCGGCACTATAATCGTAATACTTTTGATTATAGCCTTGTTTCTTCTTCCTATTATTTTCGATATGAGAGAATATGCTGGCGAGGATTCAATATTCAGCAGCAATGTATTTTATTGGATTTTTATGGTGCTTTGCATTATATGCCTGCCATTCCTTGTATGGGCGGAGTGCTTTCTTATCAAGAGTATGTTTTCAAAGAAGCCCATACTTGAGATTACGGACAAGGCACTTACAGATCATTCCTCCGCAACCTCCCTTGGCGAAATATTATGGGATGACATAGAAAGAGTATACGTTAAAGGCAGATTTCTTGTTATAGTGCTAAAGGACCCTCAAAAATATTTTGAAAGAATAAAAGGATTAAAAAGGCTTTTAATAAAGCTGAATAAAAAATTAGGCTACGATTACGTATGCATTTCTCCTATGGCGTGGAAAGATCAGATCTATGAGGTGTTATGTAAGATAGACGAAAGAAAGCCCATTCCCGATTTTGAAAGAATGAAAAGACAGGTGGAAATAAGTAAAAGAAAATAATAAAAAGATGTGCCTCGGCACATCTTTTTTACGTAAAAGATAATTTATAATTTCGAAACAAGCTTATAAAATCCGCATTTTAGCAAACAATATATAAAAACGTTGCGGAGGATATATGCGGATACTTTACGTTACCACGGTTGGCAGTATGATGGGCTTTTTCAAATCCTTTATTACAATGCTTGTAAACGAGGGGCATACGGTGGATATTGCGTGCAACGGTACCGACGGAGTACCTTTAGAATACAGAGATTTGAATTGCAGAATATACAAGCTTTCCTGTGATAGAAGCCCCTTTTGCACAGGTAATATCAAGGCGATAAAGGAAATAAAGCAGCTTGTCAGAGTAAATGCGTACGATATAGTTCACTGTCATTCGCCTATTGCTTCAATTTGCACACGGCTTGGATGTATGAAGCTGCGAAAGGATGGGGTAAGAGTAATTTATACCGCTCACGGATTCCATTTTTACAAGGGCGCTCCATTTCTCAATTGGGCGTTATATTTCCCCATTGAACGCTTTTGCTCAAGGTTTACCGATGCTCTGATAACAATAAATCAAGAGGACTATAATATTGCTCTTAATAAAATGAAGGCGAAAAGAACTCTGTACGTTCCCGGGGTGGGTATAAATGTGAACAGATACAGACAGGGAAGGGTGGACAGGAATGCAAAAAGAAAGGAAATCGGCGTGCCGACTGACGCAACGATGCTTCTTTCATTAGGCGAGCTTAACGAAAATAAGAATCACGAATGTGTAATTTATGCTATTGCCCGAATGGAAAACAAAAACGTTCATTACGTAGTAGCGGGCAAGGGCAAGCTTAAAAGCAGTCTGGAAAAGCTCGCAAATGACTTGGGAATTGGACACAGGGTCCATCTTTTAGGCTATAGAAGGGATGTTTTGGAGCTATGTAAGTCAAGTGATATTTACGTTCACCCATCCTTCAGGGAGGGCTTGCCTGTGTCAATTATGGAGGCGATGGCGTGCGGTTTGCCTGTAATAGCCTCCGATATAAGAGGTAATTCGGAGCTTGCAAGGGGGGATGGAGGACTTTTATTTTCTCCCGATGATATAGAAGAATGTAAAAGCTGTATAGAATCGCTTATGGAGCTTGACACGCGGGAAATGGGCATTAAAAATATGGAGAAGGCAGAAACCTATTCCGAGGAAATAATAAATTCTCAAATGATAGATATATACAGGGTGGTGTAATGGATAAAATTATATTAAGCGTTATAATTCCCGTATACGGAGTGGAAAGATATTTAAAAAGATGTCTTGACGCTCTTGTAGGTCAGTTGAATGATGAAACGGAAATAATAGTGGTGGATGACGGTAGCCAAGATAGCTGTCCCCAAATATGCGACAGCTACGCAGAATACAAGGGTGTTAAAATAATACACAAGGAAAACGGTGGTCTTGCATCAAGTGTAATACGGGGAATAGAGGAGTCAAGGGGAAAGTATATCGGCTTTTGCGATGGGGACGATTACGTTGCGGATGACTACGTTGAAAACGTTTTAAAGGCTATAAAGGAGTATTCCCCCGACGTTATCTGCTTTGATTATAACAGGCTTGAAAATGAGGGAAAGGTTAAAAAAACCGTCGGGAGTGTGGATGTTTCAGCCAAGCTATATAAAAACGGGGAGTGTAAAGCATTAAGAGAACTGTATATGAAGCGAGGAGGAATATCCCCTTGCCGTTGGAATAAGGTAATAAAGCGCGAGTACGTTAATATAACTCTTAAGCACTACAGTAAGGAAGCGAGAATAGGCGAGGATATAATATTTACAGCTCCCTTAATATATGAAATGAGATCCTTTTACTATATAGATAGGCCTCTTATAAATTATAACGTGAACGAGGGCTCGATGACGGTTAATTTTACAAAGACCTATCTTGACAATTTTTACCTTGTATTTGACTCCTTGTCACGATTTTTCGGTAACGGTAGCGCTTTTTTAGGCTATATTCATTATATAAATATGCGTACCCTTGTAAATTCTATAGCAAAAAGCTCCGTAAAAGGAAAAGTAAAATATCTTAACTCAGTACTTGAAAGCGAGGAGTTTAAGAAAAGAATTGCACATACGGATAAAAGCGCCTTGCCGTTTTATGACAAAATGCTTCTCAGCCTTATGAAAAAGGAATGGGCATCCCCCCTTATTTTAATAGCCGATGCTTACCGAGGCGCAAAATGGCTTCGCTGATTTTATATGTTTCCGTCTTTGGAATATCGTCATTTTCTGCGAGCTTTTTTAAGGACAAAATAAAGCCAAAGCTTCTTTATTATATCGCGGTAATTTCCTTGCCCGTTGCCCTTGCGGGCTTAAGATATGGGATAGGCACCGATTATTTTTCTTATTTTGAATATTATAAGGAAAATCTTGGCGGACAGGTAAAAACTCATATGGAGCCCCTCTTCAGATTGCTTAATCTTATATGCGCAAGGGTGGGGGGAGGCTACGTATCGGTCCTTATGCTTTCATCTTTTATAACGCATTTATTTGTACTGTCGGGGCTTGCAAGAGTGCTTAAGGGAAGATATCTTTCCTTGGGTATGTTTATTTTTTATTGCTTCTATTACTCCGCATCCTTGAATACCGTAAGACAGCTTATTGCTCTTTCAATAGTGTTTTACGGTGCGGTTATGCTTTTTGAGGACAGATACGCAGCTTTTGTTCTTCTTGCTTCAACCGCTTCGCTTTTCCACGTAAGCGCCCTTGTATCCCTCTTGCTTTTACCTTTGAAAATAGGAAGCCTACGTGAGGACTTGACAAGGATATTTACTGTAATTATAGCCACTCTTACGGGGGTTTTTGGAATATTCGGCAGGAAACTGTTTGAAATTCTGCCATACTTCATAAGGTCAAGATATGAAAAATATCTTCGACCGGACGGTGGCGGAATAGTGACTCTTGAATACCTTTTTGATATTCTTCCGATTTTTTTGATTATAGCCGTGCCAATATTTATATATATTTTGTTGGGCAGAAAAAACGGGAAATACGATTTTTTCTGCCTTGCGGGACTTTCTTGCTTGCCTGTGCTTATTCTCGGGTATAATTTTGCGTATTTTCAAAGGCTTGTTTATTATTTTGATATATCCCAGCTTATATGCGCGCCAATTGCCTGCTACGGAGTCAAGGTTAAGGGGATAAGGAATTTTCTTTTCGTAACGTGTATAATTTTATATTTCCTTTATTTTCTTTATTCCTCCTACTATCACGGAAGCAATGAGATATTCCCATATAGGTGGATATTAAGGAGAACTTATGAAAACTGAAATTTGCTTTATAATACAGTGCTACGCAAACGGTGGAGGCACTGAAAGAGTCCTTTCTCAAATTTCAAGCGGACTTGTTAAAATGGGCTACGGAGTGTCTGTAATCAGTATTGAAAAGGGTAAAACGCCGGTTTTTGAAACGGACTCAAGAGTGAATTTGTTCGAGCTTAAAAGACCGAACATAAGAAAAAAAGGCAAAATGTTGGGGAGAGTGGCTGTAATATCCGAAATTTCCGTCACAAGGAGGGAGCTGTTACGGCTGGCAAAAGAAATAAAGCCCCAAATTGTTATAGCCGTTGATACGGTGCTGTATCACTATGCTGATTATCTTCGCAAAAAGCTTAAAATAAAATCTGTAGCCTGGGAGCATTACTGTCTTGATTCCCGTAAGGGAATAATTATAAATTATTCCAGACGACTGGCTATAAAAAACGCATCCTTAACCGTAGTAATAAGCAAGGGGGATCTTAGATCCTATAAGGAGCGTTTTAAAAAGGCTGATAACCTTAAGCTGATATACAATCCCTTGCCAACGAAAGAAATTATAAGGGGAAGCCCTGACGCTAAAGCTGTTATAGCTATGGGAAGACTGACCTATCAGAAGGGCTTTGATATGCTTCTTTCTGCGTGGAAATTGGTTGAGAAGGAAGCGCCTGATTGGAGGCTCCTTATCTACGGCGACGGAGAGGACAAGGATACTCTTTTATCCCAAGCCCAGAAGTACGGTCTTAAAGGAGTGCGCTTTATGGGTTATACCGAAAGTCCCCACAAGGAAATGGAAAAGGGGTCAATTTTTGTTCTGCCCTCCCGATACGAGGGCTTCGGCCTTGTATTGCTTGAAGCCCAGGCGAAGGGGCTAGCCTGTGTAAGCTTCAACTGTAAGGAGGGGCCCCGTGAAATTATAGATGACGGAATAAACGGATTTCTCGTTGAGGAGGGTAACGTGAGCGAGCTTTCGAAAAAGCTTTTAAGACTTATAAAAAACGATAATTTACGGAAAAGCTTTATGAGATCCGCATCGAAGGACCTGTACAGATTCTATCCCGAAAGGATTTTAATGGAGTGGGATAACGCCATAAGGGAGATAATGAAAAGCTGAATGGACAGAAGAAAAAGCATATTAAACGCAGTATCCTCCGTAGCTTGTAAAATAATCCTTCTTGTAGGCTCGGTAATTCTGCGCAGACTTTTTATAAAGCACCTTGGAATGGATAAAAACGGCTTAAATTCCCTTTACGTAAGCGTGCTTGGAATTTTGTCCGTTGCGGAGCTTGGGGTAGGAAGCGCAATTTCGTTTTGTATGTATGAGCCCATCGTAACGGGGCAGACAGAAAGGGTCGCCGCACTTTACAGGCTTTTTTCACGGGCTTACCGAGTAATAGGCGCAGTAATACTTCTTCTGGGGCTTTTTGTAACCCCTTTTTTACCCTTGCTTGTGAAAAATGGCGAAGATCTTAATACGAATATTTACCTAACCTTTGTAATTTTTCTTTTGTCCGTTGTTTTAAGCTATGCGTTTAACGCAAGGCTATCCTTGATTAACGCATATAAGAATAATTATATATCAACTCTTATCCAGTCGGGAGCTCTTCTTTTTCAATACGCAATACAGTGCGTGGCTGTTGTCTTTACAAGATCGTATGAAGCCTATCTTATGTGCGCCGTGCTCTCCGTGATTATTCAGTATTTTATAGCAAGGCTTATATCCGATAAAATGTACGGAGGCGTAATTTACTTAAACCGTGGGGAGCTTGATTTACGGGAGAAAAAACGGGTTAAGGAAAACGTAAGGGCTATGCTTATGCATAAAATAGGAGGCGCCCTTGTAAACTCTACGGACAGTATTATAATTTCCGCCATTATAGGAATCGGCATTCTTGGCAGCTATACTAATTACGCTATGATAGCCGCAAACGTCACGGCAATACTGTCCCTTGCCTTTGTATCCCTTACCTCGGTTATAGGTCACACCTTCGCTAAATCAAGAAACAAGGCGGAAGAAAGCTTTAACCGCTTTTATTCCGCAAATTTTATGGTGGGAGCTGTATTTTTCCTTGGCTTTTATGCGGTTTCCGATTACCTGGTAAGCTTCCTTTTCTCCCCGGATTTTTATATGGGACGGAGCGTGATTTTCATTATGACGCTTAATTATTTTGTACAGTTTTTGAGGCAGTCGGCTCTTACCTTTCGCGACGCTACGGGGACGTTTTATATGGACAGATATAAGCCCTTAATAGAGGGATTTTTTAATCTCACGCTTTCCGTAGTGTTGGCTCTTTTGCTTAGGGGCATATACGGAGAGGAGCAGGGGGTAACGGGAGTAATTCTTGCAACGGTAATTACCAATATCGTAATTTGCCATACCGTAGAGCCATACGTGTTGTTTAAATACGCTTTCTTAAAATCATCCCTTCCGCACATCATAAGAAATTATGCTTGCATACTGCTTTTTACTGCGGCGCTTTTTCTAGAGAGCAGATTGCTTCCTGATTACACCGAGGGAATAAGAGGCTTTTTAATAAGCGGAGCTCTCTCTGTTTTTACATCACTTGCGTTGATTTTTACGGCGCTTATATTTGATAAGCAATTAAGAAAAGCATTTAAAAGAAAATAAATTCCTTGGTAAAAAACTATTGATAAGCAGCAATTATGTATACAAAAAGGCATATCTCAAATAAGATATGCCGTATTTCGTAAGCTGTTCTTTAGAGTGACACCTTAAATGTCGCTTCTTTTGTTTTTTCTGTTAAGTAAAAGCTTGATTATGGTACATTGAAGTTGTTTTGGTAACAAATTCAGCATAACGAGTCCTAAATTTCTGTGCTTTTTATATACAAGACGTGGATGCTTTTTTACGGTAGCCTTGTAAATCAGACGGGATAACTTTTCCGGTTCCATAGGCTTGCCCATAAACCTTTTCGTGATTCCGAGAAATCTGCTCGCCTGATTTTTGTAAAGCTCCGTTGCAGCGGCAAGGGATTCCGTATCCGTTAAGGAGCCATCGCACAAGGGAGTCTTTATAGCTCCGGGGCGAATGGTAATAACCTTCTGATCAAGAAGATTAATCTCCTGTCTTAACGCCTGAGCGTAGCATTCAAGCGCGGTTTTGGAAACGCTGTAAAGACCGTTAAAGGGCATAGGATCAAGATATGCAACCTCGCTGGTTATGAGAATTATCCTTCCCGACGGAGAAAGCAGGGAATGAAATACCCTGCAGGTAAGCATAGCTCCGCACAGATTTACGTCTATAACCCTTTTCATAAGTGAATAATCACTTTCCGTAAGGGAAGCCATTTTATGTATTCCCGCCACGCTTATTATGGCGTCCAGCTTAATTCCATCGCTTGTAAGTTTGTTTTTAATGTCCGCAAGCTGCGCTTCGTCCGTTATATCGGCAAAAAGCCTTATAACGCCGTTATCTGCGTCGCCGAACTTTATGTCAATGCCGTAAACTGTGTGTCCGCATTTTATAAAATACTCGGCGGTAGCCTTACCGATGCCCGAGCCTGCGCCTGTTAAAAGGATGTTCATTTAATATCTCCCACAACGGCAGGATGAGGAATTTTACCCTTTCCCGTGTATGCCGCAAGAAGGAAATAATAGTTGTCGGCAAGGTAATTATAGCCACAGGGGTGACCCTCTTTAGTACGCCAGTCACAGCTCTGCACGTAGCCCGGCATAAGTCCCGAGTGGGTAAATTCGTCCTCGTAGGTTTTTACAATAGCCTTCAAAATAGCGTCAGCCTCGGTATCAAGCCCCACCTTGTACATAGCGGTTAAGAAATGGAAGCCGTTCATACCGGAAAGGCCGCCGTTTTCATACTGACCCCAAGCCATCATAGGAGCCCAATCGTAGGTGTCAACGGGATCAACGGGCTTAACGTTACCGGGTATACCGTAGCGAAGGTCGCCGTAGCCCTCCTTCTTCATCTCGTCAAGAAGGAGAAGAAGCATACGCTTGCCCTCAATTTCATCAATAAGTCCCTCGTCAATAGCCATAGAAACGGCAAAGGTAAACATATAGTCGTGCTTCTTGCCGTTGCGGCTTACCCAGCCTGCCAGAAGTGTGGAATCGGGATTATAGAAGGTATCAAGGAAGCTTGCACGGAATTTCTTAAGCTGATCTTCATATTTTTCAGCCTCTTTATCCATTTTGAGCTTGCGTAAAAGCTGGGAAAACTCTCTTAAGGCTCTGTAGCAAAGGCAGTTGAAATAAATATCCTTGTGTCCGAAGGCAAAGTTATCCCACCAGTTGCTCTGGCGATAGCCAACCTCCTGCTCCTGCTCCATACAGTCACCCGGGAAGGGAGTCTCAAATATTCCGTCGCCGTCACCGTCTAACGTCATAATAAAGTCGGCGGTTCTTATAGCGTAGGGAACAAGCTTTTTGGCAAAACGCATATTCCAATGGGAAATACCTGCCGTTGATATAACAACTCCGGGAATGGAATCTATGTAATTACACATAGGTCTTTTCTTTTCTTTATTATGGATATAGGTATAGTTTACCTCTCCGTCGGGAGCCATACCGAGAAGGAAGCTGTTCATAATCTGCTTTTCGAAAACTCGGCGAACAAGCTTGAAGCGTTCGTTATCCTCGCCCATCACCTGTAAAAGGTCGGATTTCATGTGAACCGCCAGGTGAGCCGTGCCGTGGAGAGAAATATTGTCGCCCATATCGAACATTTCTCTGTTGAGAGAGAAGGAGTTCATCCAGCAGCGCTTTATTCCGTCCCATTCGCCCTTATCCTCAAAGGGAAGAGAGGGATACGCCTCGTCAAGAACGGTAAAGGTAAGCTTCACAGAATCAGATGTCTTTGACTTGAACTTAAGATGGCTTGAGCCGAAATGAACGGCGTTCATCCGGTTATGATATCCGTAGTTGGCATAGCCAAGGCCAAGGCCCTCGTATTCAACGCTCTTTAAAAGCTCCTCCTCGCAGTAAACGTCAGCCTTGTCGGACTCTACCTTAAGGAAACCGTAGTCGGGAAAATGTATAAAAAGTGGGAGGGAGTATCTGTGTTTAGCCACACACTGAGGATTTTTGGACTTTAAGTGTTTCATTTCCTTACATACGTCCTCACACCAAATTGTAAGGGGAGCGCGTCTTATGGAAAAATCCAAGGAAACTATATTTGATTTAGGTGCCTTCTCAAAGGACCATACAAAGCTTTTATCGGATGTAAATTCCATATTCGCCGTTGCTCCGTCAGAGCCTGTAAACAGGAATTTATCCTCGGTGGCATCAAAGGAAACCTCTCTTTTTCCGTTGAATGCTCCGGGCATAGCCGCCTTACCGGGAAGAAGCAAATTGTAGGTCGCGTGTCTGTCACGCTGACGTCCGCCTGACTCTATACCGATGAACGCTACCTTACCCGTCTGCTTATTAACGGTTACTGACATAAAGCTGCTGTCAAAGGCAGCGTATTTTTCGTGCTTGTTTTCGATCATTTGGTGTACCTCGCTTGGGATTTTGTAATTACGTTCATTTTAGCATAATCTTAAGCCGTTTATCAATACCTTTTGGGTAATTTTGACTGATAATTTGCCAAAAATGTTGATAAATTTTCCTATTTATGATAAAATGAAGCTAAAGTAACCCGAAAGAGGAGAAATTATGAAATTTGAAATATGCGGCAAGGACTTTCTTTGCGACGGTAAAAAAACCAAGATCATATCAGGCGCGGTTCATTATTTCAGAAATATGCCCGACACCTGGACGGATATTTTTAAAAAAATGAAGGCTATGGGTCTTAACTGTGTTGAAACCTATTGCGCGTGGAATATGCACGAAAAGCATCCTGACGAATTTGATTTTACAGGCAATCTTGATATTGCAAGATTTATTAAAGCGGCAAAATCGGAGGGACTTATGGTTATCGTACGTCCCGGACCGTACATTTGCGCGGAGTGGGAATTCGGAGGCTTGCCCTGGTGGATCCAGACAAACGACGATATGGAGATAAGATGCTCAAATCCCATTTATATGGACAGATTCGAAAAGTATCTTGCAAGGCTTTTTGACGAGATCCGTCCTCTTCTTTTCACAAACGGCGGACCCGTTATAATGATGCAGTGTGAAAACGAGTACGGATATTACGGCGACGATAAGACCTATCTTAAGCATCTTTACGATACCTATCGCCGACTGGGAATAGACGTTCCTCTCTTTACATCCGACGGCACGTCGAAAACCGACATTCTCGACGGAAATATAGAGGGCTGTCTTTCAACTCTTAATTTCGGCAGTCGCGTTGAAGAAAATTTCCGCGCTCACGATGAGCTTTATCCCGACAGTCCCAAGATGTGTATGGAAATGTGGGACGGCTGGTTTGACGCTTGGGGATGCGGTATGCATCACACCACCTCCGCAGAGGATTACGCAAAGGTGGTTGACGATATGCTTAAGCGCGGAAGCCTTAATATGTATATGTTTATCGGCGGTACCAATTTCGGATTTACAAGCGGAGCTAACCATTACGAAAAATTTGCTCCGGACGTAACGAGCTATGATTATGACGCCGTTCTCTCCGAATGCGGAGATATCACTCCCAAGTATCACGCTTTAAGAAAAGTAATTTCCAATTATATTGATTACGAGCTTCCCGAAATTCCCGCAAACAGAGAAAAGAGAGCCTACGGCAAGGTTACT
>JAZQLK010000217.1:0-2924 GCA_045542635.1 Eubacteriales bacterium | reverse complement strand
AATTGAGGAGATTCGGACTCGAACAAACTAATTTGATATGGGTATTTGAAATTTTTGCTTTCCATTGCATAGCTTGTACTAATCAATTTTTTTAGTCCAAACAGTTCAAAATTCAATGCGAAAAATCTTGTAAAGTTACTCCATTCTGGGTCATCGCAAGGCAATAGCACAACTTTATCTTTAAATACGTTTGGGTCATATTCTATGTAAGCATTGATTTCATTCTGAATATCAATAAATTGTGTGTAAAATTCATCATTTTTGGCATTTTTTGCAAGAACAAGCTTCTTTTGTTTCATACCTTCCCCCATAAATTTAGTCATATATGAATAATTATATCACTATAGGACTAACAATGCAAGCGTATAAGACTAACTTTGTTACTAAAATTGGTGTAATATAAGTCATATAAGACTTAATCGGGGGTAAAAAGATGACTGTTTACGAAAGAATACGCATTTTAAGAGAAAAAGCAGGGTATTCACAGAATAAATTAGCAGAACGAGCAGGCATCTCTCAATCTCACTTACGTAGAATTGAGCTTGGTCAATCGGGAATTACTGTTGACCATTTGCAAATGATTTGTGATGCGTTAGAAGTAACATTAAAAGATTTCTTTGACTACACGGCAGAGCAAGATGAGTGTTCAAGCATAATTGCAAATTTATCACCTAAACAGAAATATCTGTTACTTGAATTTTTAAAAAGCTTATAACTCTATAAAGATAAAAGCACTCAAAATCGGAGTGCTTTCGTTTTTAGATAAAAAGAAAACGTAAACCGAGGGTTCGGTTTACATTTCGTTTGGCTAAAGCCGATGGGAGCTTGCTCACATGAGGTTAGACGGAAATAGCTCGTTTACGAGCCTTCCCGTATTTTTACTAGGTTCGCATTTTTGACCAAGACCGTTCTCTGCTTGCAAGGATAAGGCTCGGCAGAAATAGTTCATAAAGTGAACCTTCCCAAAAGTTGCAGTGCTATTTTAAAAAGTTTTAATATTCCGCCTTTTTACTTGAAATAAGTACTGTTTTATGATATAATATTATAGTAATATACGTATTTACGAAAGGAGAAAATATGGCACTTGAAAACAAACTTGGAATAACAGATTCCGCAGAGCTTGCCCGTGAAGAAGAACGAATAAGCAAAACTCGCGCTATTGAGCTTTTTGAAACCGATTTTCTTTCTTCTCTTACCCCGGGTACCTTTGACGCTCTCTCTAAAATACACTCTTTTCTCTTTTTCGACATATACGAGTTCGCCGGTAAAATTCGTACTGTCAATATTGCAAAGGGAAATTTCAGATTTGCGCCCATTATGTACTTGAATGCCGCCCTTGAAAATATTGAAAAAATGCCACAAAGCTCCTTTGACGAAATAATCGAAAAATACGTTGAAATGAACGTTGCGCATCCCTTCAGAGAAGGAAACGGTCGTTCAACCCGTATCTGGCTTGACCATATACTGAAAAAAGAGCTTGGAGTGGTTGTAGACTGGAGTCTTGTGGACAAATCTGATTATTTACTTGCCATGGAAAGGAGCCCTATCAAGGACATAGAGATCAAGCACCTATTAAAAGGCGCACTCACCGATAAGATAAGTGACCGTACGCTATATATAAAAGGCATAGATACAAGCTATCATTATGAGGGATACACTACCTATAAGGCGGAAAACTTAAAATAATACAGAGGCAGTCTTATGACTGCCTTTTTTATTCTCACAAGGCAGAAAATCAGCGTGCGGTATCAAGCTGAACCTATCTTTAGGTAATTTATATCCAAATAAACAGACATAAAAGCAACAAATAGCCCAACCTCTTATAAAGAAGTTGGGCTTTAGCTCTGATCCTCTGTTCGTTATTTTAAGGAGCTAAGATCCATCTTACGGAAAAGCTTCTGATGCTCCTCATATTTCATTTCTGTGCTATGGGTTTCGTGGATTATGGGGAAATATTCGTTTCCGCCCACGAGAATATGCTCAAGAAGCTTTACCTCATAGCCATCAAGAATTCTTCTTAATGAATAGGTCGTATTTACATCCTCCATTGAGGGGACTGCCAAGCCATTGGGATGGTTATGAGCCACAACTGCCATAGATGCGTTATACTTAATAACCTGACTCATTATTTTTCTTGGCGAAATTTTTGCGGAGTTCACGCTTCCCTCGTGGATTACCGAAACGTTAAGAAGCTTGAAGCCGTTGTCAAGAAGCATTAAATAAACCTTCTCATTGATCTCGCCTATGTACTTGCGTACAAAGAATTTACCTATCTTATCCGCGGTGTCGAAGATCCTATCCTCGGACACCTCCTCGAACATATATTCTCTTGCAAGCTCGGGAATAAGCTTAATAAGAGTTGCCGTATTTTCCTTGATACCCGGGATTTTTATAAGCTCGGAAAAATCAGCCTCAAAAACACCCTTAAGACTGCCGAAGGTATCGAGGAGTGTATGAGCCAAATCGTTTGTATCCTTCTGCGGAATCGAATAGAACAGTAAAAGCTCCAATATATTGTGCTTTTCAAAGCTTTCGAGTCCGTGCTCTAAAAATCTGTTTTTTAATCTTTGTCTATGTCCTTCGTGAGATACAGAATTTTTCATTTTACTTTTTCACAATATCCTTCTTATTGGTTTGAGAAACAATGTAATGGGGGCGGTTTTTAACCTCCATATACATTTTGGAAATATACTGCCCCATTATTCCCAAGCTAAAAAGCTGAACTCCGCCGATAAACAAAATCAAGCACACGGTGGAGGGCCATCCCTCAACGGAAAATTCAGGATACATAAGCGATCTTATAAATATAAATGCAAACATACCTATGGAGCAGAGGGTAAAGAAAATACCGCTCCAGGACGCTATCTTAAGGGGCGTGGTTGAAAAGCTCATAATTCCGTCGGTAGAGTACCTAAAAAGCTTCC
>JAZQLK010000216.1:0-3090 GCA_045542635.1 Eubacteriales bacterium | reverse complement strand
AGGAAGAATGGATGCAGAGGTCGGTGCAAAGGCTGTGGCAGAGGGCAGAATTGACGCTGTAGGTGTTGCGCGCCAATTCCTTACAGACCCCGAATGGATAACGAAGCTCATTGAGGACAGACTTGAGGACATAAAGCCCTGTATCTGCTGTCACAGCGGATGCTTCAACTTCTCCTCCTCCAAGGGTCACGCAAATACCCAGGCTCTTTCCGATACAATGGGACTTTCCCGTTGCGCTCTTAACCCCATTACAATGCAGTCAAAGAAATACTATATCGAGCCTGCCAAGAAGCAGAAGAGCATTGCGGTTATCGGCGGCGGTATAGGCGGTATGGAGGCGGGTATCCTATGCGCTAAGCGCGGACATAAGGTAACACTTTACGAAAAGAGCGACAGGCTGGGCGGCGTATTTATCGCGGCATCCGCTCCCTCCTTCAAGGAAAAGGACAGAGCCCTTATTGCCTGGTATATCCGCGAGCTTTCAAAATATCCCGCAATCGACGTAAAAATGAATACGGAGATTACGGACGTAAAATCTCTTTGCGCCGACGAAATCATCGTAGCGACGGGCGCTTCCGCAAAGAGAATCCCCGTAAAGGGCGCTGATACCGCCATAGAAGCTATTGATTACTTGCTTGAAAACAAGACTGTGGGAGATACGGTTGCGGTTATCGGCGGAGGTCTTACAGGCTGCGAGATCGCCTACGACCTTTACTTGAAGGGCAAGAAGCCCCTTATTGTAGAAATGCAGGATGACCTTATTACCACTCCGGGCATCTGTCTTGCAAACACAAGCTATCTCCGTGATTTCTTTAAGACAAATAACGTACCCGTATATCTTGAAACCTCTCTTTCCGAAATCAACGAGGGAAGCGTTATCCTTAAGGATAAGGAGGGCAAGGAATTTACCGTGGAGGCAGATTCCGTAATTCTCTCCGTGGGCTATAAGCCCTCTCCCCTTGCCAAGAAGGGCAGACACGTTCACGTAATAGGCGACGCCGACTCTGTGGGCAACCTCCGCACCGTAATCTGGGGCGCGTGGGACGCTTGTATGAAGCTTTGATATCAAAGCCTCATAAATGCAGAATTATGAATGCAGAATGCAGAATTGAAATGTGCAAAAACGGTTATACGGTGTGATTTTTTAAGTCACACCGTATGAAAAAAATAAAAAATCAAGCGGTCTGCCCTATTGCAGAAACGCGAAGGAGAAAAAATGTTTTTAACAGAAGAACAAAAATCCATACTTAACGGCGAAAAGGGTGAGACCCTTGCCAAGGTTATGGAATCCGTTGTTCGCTACGGCGAGCTTTTCGGAGCTGAGAAATTGGTTCCCATTACAAGTAAGTACAATCATCTCGTTACCTCCTTCGGTCTTAAGATGATTGGTCCTATCTACGAGCTTATGAATAAGCTTATTGACGCAGGCGCGATTTCAGGACAGAAATTCTCCTGTGACCCCCGTCCCGTTGACAAAAACGTTCCCGCAAATTTCTTGCAGAAGCTTGTTTTCAACAAGTTTATGTACTCAAAGCAGGATTTCTACGAGGAGCAGCTTAACACTCTCGGTCTTATGGAAAAGGACGCATTCTCCTGCGCCTGCTACCTTGACGAGGTTGGCAACAAGCCCGCAAAGGGCGATATCTTAAGCTGGAGCGAATCAAGCGCGGTGGTTTACGCAAACTCCGTTCTCGGCGCAAGATGTAACCGTAACTCGGGTATTATCGATATTATGGGCTCGGTGGTTGGATACGTTCCGTATTTCGGTCTTCTCACGGATGAAGGAAGAAGGGCTACCTGGATAATCGAGGTAAAAACCTCAAGGAAGCCCGAGGCGCAGCTTCTCGGCTCCGCCATCGGTATGAAGGTAATGGAGGACGTTCCCTACGTCAAGGGGCTTGATAAGTGGATCGGCGACGAATTAAACGACGAAAATACCGCTTACCTTAAGGATTTCGGCGCGGCGACGGCTTCAAACGGCGCAGTAGGTCTTTACCAAATTGACAATCTCACTCCCGAAGCAAAGGAGCTTGGAGAGAGCCTTATTGCCGAGGGCGCTCAAACCTACGTAATTGACGACGCTGAGCTTCAGAGAATTTACGATTCCTACCCCGTTATCTGGAAAAATCCCGACGCCAAGCCCAAGCTTTGTTTTATGGGATGCCCCCATATGAGCCTTGAGCAGCTTAAGTCCTGGACTGAAAGACTTGAAAAAGCTCTTACCGAAAAAGGTAATAAAAAGGTCGTTATCCCCACGGTATTCACATCCGCTCCCAAGGTTATTGAAGCGTTTAATAAGACGGAATACGCAATGCGCCTCGAAGCTACGGGCGTTATCGTATCCTACATATGCCCTCTTATGTATATGAATAATCCTCTTTGCCGTAAGATGCCCGTTATTACCTCATCAAATAAGCTTCGTACTTACACAACGGCGCGCTACTACACGGATGAGGAAATCCTCGATAAGATTACAGGAGGTAAGAAATAATGAAGGTGTTTAACGGAAGAGTTGTTTCCCCCGGTACGGTTACTGCGGAGGCTCTCGTATCTCATAACGGACTCAATACATTGGCGTCCTTCCAGAAGGCTCTCCAGTTTGGTGACAAGAACGCTACCTGCGGAGACCAGAATAATCCCGACCTTTACGGTCACGCAATGGCGGGTAAGGCTCTCTGTCTTCCCCAGACCATAGGCTCTACAACCGGCGGTCTTGTTCTCTATTGCGCTTGCGCAATGGGACGTCAGCCTGCCTGTATGCTCTTTTCACAGCCCATCGACTCCTTGGCGGGCGCAGGCGTAATTCTTGCCGACGTATGGCTTGACGGCGTTAAAATGCCCGTTATCGACTCCCTCGGCGACGAGTTTCTCGAATACGTAAAAACAGGTAATATGATCACGGTTAAGGAAGACGGAGTAGTTGAGGTCGAATAAATTAACTCCTTCCACCGCTATGCGGTCCCCCTCCCTCAGCGAGGGAGGCTTGCAAGGAAGACGGGGTAGTTGAGGTTGAATAAATTAACTCCTTCCACCGCTATGCGGTCCCCCTCCCTCAGCGAGGGAGGCTTGCAAGGAAGACGGGGTAGTTGA
>JAZQLK010000215.1:0-10640 GCA_045542635.1 Eubacteriales bacterium | reverse complement strand
CTGTATTTGGATATTTAAAGGACACATTGCGGAACTCCACGTAGTATTCGTTATCCATTCTCTTTTCAACAGTAAGTGAGCCTTGGTACATATTATTAGGAATATCAAAATATGAGAAATAGCGTTCAAGATAAGTATGATTAAGAAAGCTCAGATGTATATATTTTACAAGCCCGGAAACCGCGCCAATAAGTCCAACAATGCAAACAACGTATTTTGTTATATCACCGACTGACATAGCGCCCTGAATTGAACACCAGATAAGAAGCATATACGCACAGAATTTAAGAATATCGGCTACAAGAACTCGCGGAATATTGACAAGCATACATTTAAGTGAACGTTTAAATTCTCTTTTATTTTCAATAATATCAAATTCCTTGATTCTCGACAGAATACCATTCTCCATAGAATACAATCTTGTATCCTTTGCGTAGCTGTAATTGTTTATCAGATCCTCATATTTATCGGACATCATATTTACAACGCTGCTATCATCCCAAAATTTATTGATAATCTCCTGGTTTTTTGCGGTACAAAAGGCATCTACGATAATACTTATCACCAAAAAGCCAACGATTCCAAGCTTGCCAAACAGAGGAACTCCCGACGAGGTAAAAAAGCTTATACTCAAAGCAAGAGAGCAGATTATACGGGTAATATTTTCAACATAGCTTCTTACCGATCTTAAAAGATTCCAAAGATTAAAGCCTGTATGGGATTCCTGTCTTACACGGCTGCGAAGAAGCGCCACGTCAGGGGATTCAATGGAGCTGTATTCCATTTCCATAGCCTTTTTGGAATATAACCAATCCTCTGTTTTAAAGGTATTACCGTGTGCAACGGAAAGCCTTGGCTGAACGAAGCGTACTATACCGTGACACAAAAACGTCAAGCCTACTGCTAACACCACGTTTGTAATTACTGTCGAAATAGGAGCGCCCTCATAAAGATTATTTATAATTTCAGCGGAAAAATAGGTTGGGATATAGGGATACGCCGCCTGAAAGACGAAGAATAAGCACATACAAATAACGTACGTACGGTGGTGCTGCCATAGCTCCTTCAATGCTCGGCGTTCCATTTTAATATGCTCTTTGAATGTCATACATTCTCCTCCTTTCCGTAATCGTCACGGTACCAACAGCTTTGCATTTCGTAAAGATGGCTATACTCTCCGCCTGCGCTCAAAAGCTCCTCGTGAGTGCCGATTTCCGTAATTTTTCCGTTTTCCATATAAACTACCCTATCGCAAAAGCGAGTGGATGCCAAACGGTGAGAAATAAACAAAGATGTTTTTCCCTTTGTCATACTTTGATATTCCTCATAGATTTTGCTCTCTGCAATTGGGTCAAGAGCCGCTGTCGGCTCGTCAAGAATAAGAACAGGCGCATTCTTATAAAGGGCGCGCGCCATCATAAGCTTTTGCGTTTCACCGCCCGAAAAGGCTGTTCCCTCCGAGTCAACCTGCTTATCAAGAACCGTATTTATCCCCTTTGGCAGAGTATCAAGTTTCTTTCCAAGCCCAACACGCTTAAGACAATTTTCTACACGGGATATGTCGTAATTTCCGTTAAGGTCTCCCGATACAGTTTCCGCTACGGTGAAAAAGGCGGTTTTTGAATCCTGGAAAACAGGGGAAAACAAGCGGTAATACTCCTTTAGGGCAAAGCTATCCGAGGGAATACCGTTTACACGTATCTGTCCGCTTGTAGGCTTATAAAGACCGCACAGAAGCTTTACAAGTGTGGTTTTTCCCGCACCGTTAAGACCCACTAAGGCTAAGGATTCCCCTGCTTTAAATTTCAAGGATACGTTTTTAAGCACGTAATCATCTGAGCCGTCGTAACGGTAAGATACGTTATCAAATTCTATTTCGGGGGCGGACAGCATATGCTCATCCGCTTTTTTATCTCCGCAAGCTTCCGTTACGTCAGTATCAATATATTTGCGCACATCACATACTCGCAGGCTTGAAGCGTGCAACCCTCCCCAGGTATTAAGAATTCCTCCAAAAAATGAGGCAAACTGTGCGACCGCAGCAAAATATAAAACAAACTGATCAACGGTAATTTGCTTGTTTATCGCCATTCCAATAAGAAAAGCATAAGCAAGACTGTCACGAACCAGTATTACAACAAGGGATGAAAGGCTTGAAAGAAATCTTTTAGATGATTTTTTCCTCTCCCATGCGTTCATTTCCTTAACAAGGCTATAATAAATATTGGTGAGCCATCCTGACATACCGTAAACGCGAATATCCTTGCCTGCGGTAAAATCGTCAGGAAGCTCCTCCGCATAGCCAAGCTTGCTTGCAAGATTCGACTCGTACTCTCTGTGCTTATGTGCCCATTTTTGGAATACCCGTAAAAATATCAAGCTTAATATAGGCTCTACCATTATTACAGGAAGCATCCAAGGGCTAAAGGACGCGATAATTCCTCCGAAGAGAACATATGACAGAATATATTGGAGCATATACGTTACCCTTTTTGAAAAATCCGCTGCTCCGTTGTCATAAAAGCAAGTATTCTTTGCTCTTTGACATAAATCCCTTATTTCCTTCTTCTCATATTCCTCATAGGTCCTTGTAAACGACCTTTCGTTTATCAGATACAGTATGGAAAAATTAAACTTTTTATCTTCGGCTTCCGTATAGCGTATCATAAAGCCTTCTTTAAGCTGAGAAAGAAGCATTTGGATTATAAAAAAGCTTCCTATGGCTAAAGCAATATCATAAAAAGCATTTCCGCTTATTGCCTGCTTAACTATTAACGACGGCAAATAAATACTGCAATAATTAAGCGCCACCTCTACAGGTATACCAAGTATCCTTATAACAAATCCAAGAGGCGCATATTTTAACTGCATTTTTGAAGCCCATAGAAAATTGCTCGGCAATGATTTATAGGGCTTTTCCTTTTTTGTTTTCTTCATTTTTATCCCTCCTTTGCTCTTAATTTAACATTTCAGAAGTGTAAAAACAAAATTTGTGCACGAAATGCTTTCTTCCGTGCACAAAATGATTTTAGTCTATTGCGGGAACGAGAAATTCCGAAGAAAAAGCGCCGTCCTCACTGTTATATTTTATCCATCCTCCGTGCTTTTCAATTATGCTCTCGGCACGGCGAAGTCCGAAGCCGTGAAAACCACCCTTTTTGGAATTGAACAAGCTTCCGTCCTTTTTAAGCTTATCTCCCGAGGAGTTGAGCATTGAAAAATACAACATATTTGATTTCATAACAAGATAAACTCTGATAAAAGGTTCTTTATCCGTTGAAGCGGTACAGGCTTCTATGGCGTTATCAAGAAGATTTCCTATTACTATACTTAATTCCACATCGGTAATATTGAGATTATCGGGCAAATTAGCCTTAACGGTCACATTTATCCCATTGGATTTTGCTTTGGCTATCTTGGCTGATAGTATAATATCCACAGACACGTTACCCGTTTTTAAGAGGGTGTCCGTATTCATTACTCCATAGTCAAGCTCTTCTATATATTTGAGGGCTCTTTCATTTTCTCCTGCCTCAATATAACCCTTAAGAGTTTGCAAATGATTATGGAAATCGTGCTTATATCCACGCATTTCCTTATGGATGCTTCTTACCTCGTCAAGATGTGTCTTTGACTGCTCAGTCTGAAGCTCTACAATTTTTATAAAAGTCTTTTTTCTCATATCAATTTATCTCTATAAAAGCTCTGTTTATTTCGTCGTATTTTCCTCGTGATAATGGTAGCTCCTTATTTCCTTTTACGGTAACCGATGTTCTTGATATTCTTGTAATATGCTTTAAGGAAACAAGATAGCTTCTGTGGGTTTTATAAAAGGTATTTGAGAGCTTTTTCTCAAAAGAGGATATATTTTCCTTTACCCTGTGTTCGCCATTTGCCGTATAAATGGTAATGTAATGGAGATAGGCTTCTACGTAAATTATATCTCTTTCGTACAGCTTTACGGTTTCACCGTCGCAGTTGATTATTACGGATGGCGGCTCTACAAGCAGCTTTTCCACTGCCTTTCCTATAACCTCATTAAGCTTTGTTGCTGACACGGGCTTAATAAGATAATGGAGGGCATCCACCTCGTATCCCTCACCGCAAAATTCAAAATGAGAGGTGATAAATATTATCTCACCATTAAAGCCGTCGCCACGTAGCTTTTTAGCAAGCTGAATACCGTCCATATTCTTCATTTCAACGTCTAAAAGGAGAATATCATAGGCACTGTTCTCTGTGTATTCGAAAAGAAAGGCTTCCGCAGAGGAAAAGGTAGATACCTCTGTCGTATGCTCACTTTCGCTAAAGAACTGTTCCACTTGATTTTTCAAGGAGGAGGCGATATTTATTTCATCATCACAAATGGCAATATAGAATTTCATATTACTCCTCTCCATATCAATTAAATGTTTTCAAGTATATCGGATAAAATATAGTTGCTGACGAAGAAGCCCTTGGGGGTGAAGGCGAAATTGCCGTATTTTTTTACTACGTGGCCGCTTTTTTCGTACGCTTTAAGCTTTTTATAGCGATTTGTGAAGCTTACACCGAAGCGTTTTTCAAACTCATCGGGGGACACTCCGTCGGAAAGGCGAAGTCGGAGCATTACGTACTCGTCCATTTTTTCTTCCGCCGTCAAATCGTATTCCGCTTCAAGAAGCTTGACGGGATATTCACCGCCGTCAATTGCTTTTACGTATTCGTCTATGCTTCCGTTATAGGAATATCTTACTCCGTCAACACAGGAATGGGCGGATGGACCGAATCCCACGTAATCCTCGGAAAGCCAATATTTTAAATTATGGACACATCTACGCCCTTTTTTGGCAAAATTGCTTATTTCATACTGCTCATAGCCCTTTTTTGCAAGCTTATTGCAAAGAGCCTCGTACATCTTATACTGCTCGTCCTCGTCGGGTAATACAAGAGTATCTTTTATTTTATAAAAATTCGTATTTTCCTCTATTTTAAGGCAGTAGGCAGATATATGCTCAGGCTCAAATTCAGCCACTGTGTCCAGGGTTTTTATAAAATCCTCGGTTTTTTGATTCGGGAGAGCGTACATAATATCAATATTTATATTTTCAATACCCTCGCTTCTTAATACACGGTAGCTTTCCGCAAATTCCTCTACGGTGTGTATTCTGCCAAGTATTCTTAATTCCTCATTGTTAACCGATTGGAGACCTATGCTTACTCGGTTTATACCGATTTCCTTATACGCTCTTGCCTTCTCCATAGTTACGGTTCCAGGATTTACCTCTATGGAAATTTCACAGTCAGGATCAACATTAAAGCTTTTTCTAACGGTGAAAAAAACCTTTTTTATTAAGTCTACGGACAGAATTGACGGAGTGCCACCACCCAAAAATACGGTGTCAACCGCTCTTTCTCCGTAATTTTCTCCCTCTTTTGAAAGATGCTTGCATAAAGCGTCTATATAGCGCTCAATTCCCCCGTTTGCTACGCAACCGAGGGAATAGAAATCGCAATAATTACATTTTTTTACACAAAAGGGGATATGGATATATAAGCCTAAATTTCTCATTTTTCGCTATCATCCAGCTTAAGAACCGCCATAAATGCTTCGGGAGTAACCTCAACGGAGCCGAGACGGCGCATCTTCTTTTTACCTTCCTTCTGTTTTTCAAGAAGCTTCTTCTTACGTGTGATATCACCGCCGTAGCACTTTGCCAAAACGTCCTTACGAAGGGCTCTTACGGTTTCTCTTGCTATGACCTTGGAGCCGATTGCCGCCTGAATGGGAATCTCAAAGAGCTGACGGGAAATATTATCCTTAAGCTTCTCCGCTATCTTTCTCGCTCTTCCGTACGCCTTCTCGGAATGAACGATAAAGGTAAGGGCATCCACGATCTCACCGTTAAGAAGGAAGTCAAGCTTAACAAGGCTGCTTTCCTCATAATCCGCAAATTCATAGTCAAGGGATGCGTATCCACGGCTTCTGCTCTTTAAAGCGTCGAAGAAGTCGTAAACTATCTCGTTCAATGGGAGGATATAATGAAGCTCAACTCTTGAAGCGTCAAGATACTTCATATCCTTGAAGGTGCCGCGCCTGTCCTGGCAAAGGTCCATAATACCGCCCACAAACTCCGTTGGAGTAATAATATTGGCTCTTACCGTAGGCTCGTACGCCTTGGCGATGGTATCGGGTGCGGGATAGTTGGAGGGGTTGTCTATAAATACCGTTTCGTCGTTGGTCTTAACTATTTTATAAATAACGCTGGGGGCTGTGGTAATAAGATCAAGATTAAATTCTCTTTCAAGTCTTTCCTGTATGATCTCCATATGAAGAAGACCGAGGAAGCCGCAACGGAAGCCGAAGCCCAAGGCTATGGAGGTTTCCGCCTCAAAGGAGAGCGCCGCGTCGTTAAGCTTCAATTTTTCAAGAGCGTCGCGAAGGTCGTTATATCTTGCGCCGTCTGCGGGATAAATACCAGAAAATACCATAGGAAGGGCTTCCTTAAAGCCTGCAAGAGGCTCGGTTGCTCCGTTTTCCACATGGGTGACGGTATCGCCCACCTTTGTTTCGGAAACGGTCTTAATGCTGGCTGTGATGTATCCAACCTCGCCCGCCTTCAAAACCTCGCCCTTTTCAAGTCCGAGAGCGTTTAAGTATCCAACCTCAACTACGTCGTATACAGCTCCTGTGGACATCATTTTGATTTTATCCCCTGCGCGAAGTGTACCGTCCATTACGCGAACGTAAACCACAACGCCGAGATACGCGTTATAATGTGAGTCGAATATTAGGCACTTAAGAGGAGCGTTTTCGTCGCCCTTGGGGGACGGGATATTATCAACTATGGCATCAAGAACCGTGTCTATATTAAGTCCGACCTTAGCGGAAACGGCGGGACAGTCCTCGGCAACGATACCGATAACGTCCTCTATCTCCTTGCGGACTCTTTCAACATCGGCGCTGGGCAGATCTATTTTATTTATTACGGGAACTATTTCAAGGTCGCAGTCAACGGCAAGGTATGCGTTAGCAAGGGTCTGCGCTTCAATACCCTGTGTGGAGTCAACCACAAGGAGAGCGCCCTCGCAGGCGTTCAACGATCTTGAAACCTCGTAATTAAAGTCAACGTGGCCGGGAGTATCGATAAGGTTCAATACGTACTCCTCTCCGTCCTTATGAGTATAATTTATTCTTACCGCTCTTGCCTTGATGGTAATTCCTCTTTCCCTCTCCAGATCCATATTATCGAGGAGCTGCTCCTCCATCTCACGCTTGGAAACTGCGTTTGAATACTCGAGAATTCTGTCAGCAAGGGTGGATTTACCGTGGTCAATGTGGGCAATTATAGAAAAATTTCTTATATGCTTCTGTCTTTCGTTCATTATATAATCCTTTCGGAAACAAATTCAAAGTAATTTTATCATAAGTTTATTATGCTTGCAATAGTTTTTTATATAATAAAGTAAAAAAGCAGGAAAATATCCTGCTTAATTTACCGTTTCGTCATCGGACTGATTTGATTTTTCCTTTTTTGCGCCCTCTGAAATTATTTCGTTAAAGTCTTTGGGCTTGTTATGCTCAATGGGCTTCCACTCGTTCTTTGCGAAAAGTGCCGCCATAGTTACGGGAACGTAGCTTATCATAAAGATGGGGAAGGTAAAGGTGTAGAATATCTTTTTAAAGGTGGAGCAATGTATCTTCTTCCACTCGGTGATGACGGTAATCGTGCCAAGCACGAATAAGAGAGCGTACATTCCGCCGATAGTCATAGCGAAGGATATGAGAAGGGGTAAAATATTTTCACCCATTATCGCAAGAGTAACACCCGCTACGAAGTTAACCACAACGGAAAGAATACTTAAAACAAGGGCGGGAAGAATAGTGCAGGACATATCGAAGCAGGACGTACACTTCTTTGAGAAGATTCCGCGTACAAGCTTAGCGCCAAATTTACCCATTACCTGAATATATCCCTTTGCCCAACGCATTCTCTGGGATACGGACTGTGAGAATTTAGTAGGCTGCTCGTCATATATTACGGCATCGTCGGCGTAGCCGATCTTTCTGCCCTGAAGCACGTTATAATTGGTAAACTCAATATCCTCTGTAAGAAGGAAGAATTTCCAGCCTCCCGTTTCACGCATTATAGCGGAATCAAACACGAAGCCCGTACCCGATACTGCCGCGGTTGTGTGGCAACGCATACGGCATCTGTTAAGATACTGTGACTCGCGAAGGAACCAAAGAGCATAGCCCGCGCTTACCCAGTTGTCTCCGTAGTTTTTGGAGTTACGGTAGCAGGTAACTATGGGGTGCTTGTCCGAGAATACCTTATTCATCTCCTCGAAGAACTTGGGGTCAACCACGTTATCCGCATCAAATATTGCGTAAGCATCAAAATAAGTATCGCCGTATTCCTCTACAACTCTATCGTAAAGGAACTCTATGGCGTGTCCCTTACCTATAGTTTCCGTATCAAATCTTTCGTAAACGGTAGCTCCCGCCTCACGGGCTATTTTTGCCGTGTCGTCGGTACAGTTGTCGGCAACGACGAATATCTTAAGATAATCTCCGTTATAGGTCTGATTTTTAAGGCTGTCAATCAGATTCTTAATAACCATCTGCTCGTTACGGGCGGAGATAAAAATACCGTATTTTCTAAGAGGCTTCTCGCTATGCTTGGGCTTTCTTATAAAAATGGGAACAAGTACAAACAAAATCTGATATGCGTAGAACGCCATAAACAGTATTCCAATGACTTCGTTTGTTATATTTATACTGTTCCAAACTATCTCAGCAGCTGACATCTTTCCCTCCGTAAAATTTTAGTTACTGCGCGGCATAGATCGAAATAAAGACATTAATATGTAACCGCACAAGCTAAGTATATTATACAATGAAACGCACATTAAGTCAATAAAAATAAATTTATTTGCCACCTCGCAACACTTTTTTATCAAAAAAGACAATATATACCCTTTCTTTACCCGACTAATAGTATATTATTACCAATTATTTTCCCTAAATATATTGACATTTACTCAATAAAATTATATACTTTTTGTAGGTTGATTAAACCTGTCAATAAAATTGACAAAATACAAGGAGAATAAAAAATGAACAATACCCCTCATAAGATTCGCGTAACGCCTGAAATGATCATCAACGATATGGGAATCGAAAGAGTTTCAAATTTCTTTTGCGAATTTGACAATGACGGAGATCCCCTATACGGAGTTATAGGAGAAAGCCCCAAGGTTCACCGCCGCTTCGACCATTGGTGGATAGGCGAAACAGACCTTGCATTCACAGTTGAGCTTGACGGAATTTATCAGATTACCGACATTTTCCTTTACAACGAGTTCGGCGCCCATCCCGCAAGAGTACGTATGGGTACTCCCTTCTCTTGGGAATTTGATAAGGAATTCATTCCCGAAATGCAGAAATGGTGCGGATTTAAGGCTGAGGCTGAAACACAGTACATAAGCTTTTCATTCAACAACAATAACGCGCCAAGCGAAATTCTTATATACGGCTATAAGATAAAGGACGTTGAAAAGGTTATACCCGAAAGAGCGCCCCACGCAAAGACAAATATGAACGGCTTTGTAGGTATGAATGCCTTCATTAACGACGGCGACGATATCTGCCGTGCCGTAAACTACATCCGCGAATATCATCCCTGGACCTGGACATGTAAGCCCAATATGGAAAACACTACGATTTCCTTTAATCCCGGTTATAGTAACGGCTGGGACTTTGAGGAATTCTACCGTAAGCACTCCGCTCACGGAATCGACGTATGTCCCACAATTTCCACCCACCGCTCAAGAGGTCCCAAGGATAACACCTGTGATCCCACGGATCCCAAGAACTATATGAGCTTTGCAACTATGCTTTTCCAATTCGTTGCAAGATTCGGTCACAACAAGGATATCGACCCTGCTCTTATTCAGGTTGACCCCGGTCAGACACCTAAAATAGGTCTTGGATATTTAAGCTCCGTTGAGCCTCTTAACGAGCCTGACGGAACCTGGCTCGGCAGAGAATCATACTTTTCTCCCTTCGAGCTTGCGGCATTTTTAAGTATGTGCTATGACGGTCATTGCGGTGAATACAAGAACGTAGGCGTTAAGCAGGCAGACCCCAGCTTCAAGATGTCTATGTCCGGCGGTGCAGGACTTAACCTCGGTTACCTCCGCGCTATGGAATTCTGGGCTAAGTATAACAGAAAGGACGGCAAGCTTCCCTTCGATGTTATCAACGCTCACAGGTACTGCGGCAAGAGCAAGGACAAGAAGGGTCTTATAAACTACGTTGACGTCAACATTGATGAGCGCGGCGATACAAATGATAAGGTATACGTTGGCGTAAGCCCCGAGGAGGGCGATATAGTAGGCGCATTCGATCCCATCAGAGAATGGCGCGACAGATACCATCCCCACCTTGAGATCTGGCTTACGGAATTCGGTTGGGATACTAACCAGGATTACAGAACCGCAACCTCTGCCCACGCTTACGGCGAGTATACAGGCAGACAGGTACAGGCTATGTGGCTTGTACGTGAATACCTGCTCCTTTCCTCCATCGGTATTGAAAAGGCGGCTATGTATATGTCCCGTGACTGCGGTCCCGAGGAAACCGCCGTTGGTAAGTA
>JAZQLK010000214.1:0-3167 GCA_045542635.1 Eubacteriales bacterium | reverse complement strand
TTTTGTATATCTGCACTTGCCCTCTACCTCTCCAAACTCGCGGAAGGTATCCTTTAGCTCCTCAAGAGAAAAGAAATCAAAGCGCTCAAAGTCAAGAAGGGAAAAGCCCGGGGTATCCGCAAGATATCCGAGATGTCCGCTCCCCAGAAGATTTTCAAGAGGGAAAAGCTCCGTTGTTCTCGTGGTGTTTTTTCCTCTTTCGATTTTACGGCTCAGATCTCCCGTTTCAAGCTTAAGGGATGGGAATATCTTATTTATAATTGTGCTTTTACCTGCCCCCGATGCGCCGGAAAAAGCGCATACGATAGGCATTTTTTGTGAAATTTCGCATATATATTCCTTAACCTCCAGACAGCCCTCCCCTGATTCCGACGAGGTAATAACCGTCTTAAAGCCGGCTTTTGAATATATTTCGTACGTTGAACGGGCAAATTCCGGGTCAAGGTCCGCCTTGGTAATAACTATTACGGGTTCAATTTTGTTAAACTCCGCAATTGATATCATTTTATCAATAGTTTCGTACACAGGGGCGGGCTTTTTACAGGAAATGACCACAAAAATCATATCGAGATTGGCAAGGGGGGGACGAATCAGGGAGTTCTTTCTCTCCAAGATATCCTTAATATAAAATTCGCCGTGGTCATCTATTTCAATGCTTACCCTGTCGCCTGCAAGAAGGGTGATCTTATCGTGCTTAAAGGAGCCCTTGGCGCGAACGTCAAATTCCCTTTTACCCTCGTATTCCTCGTCTAAGCGAACGGAAAAGAGTCCGCCGACGCTTTTTAATATAATACCCGATACTGTCATTTCTTCTTATTTATACCGAATATTCTTCTCGTGTGGGACACAAAGTTGGATATCCAGTTTCTGCAAGGCAAAACGTCAAACTTAATATCCTTATCCTTGTGAAGCTGACGCATAAAATTAAGCATAAGCTCCGCCGACTGGAATCTTTCGTTAGGCTTTTTACTCATAGCGCAAAGAATGATCTGCTCAAGTCCTACGGGAATATCGGGGTTTATTTCTCTTGGGGGAATGGGCTCGTCGTTGATCTGCTTAAGGATTACGCTTAAGGGAGTGTCGCCCGTGAAGGGAAGCTCACCCGTTGCAAGCTCGTAAAGCATTGCGCCGAAGGAATATATATCGCTTCTTGCGTCAATGGTCTTTCCTCTTGCCTGCTCGGGGCTCATATAATAAACAGTACCTATAGCCTTATCCGTTACCGTCACGGTTTCCGCGTTGGGAAGCTTGGCAATACCGAAGTCCATCACCTTAATAAGTCCGTTTTGCAAAACCATAATATTCTGAGGCTTTATATCTCTGTGAATTATATGGTTCTCGTGAGCCACGCAAAGGGCTCTTAAAATCTGCTTTGAATAGCATACTATTTCTTCGAAGCTGAGAGGACCGTTTCTTCCCTTAAGATAATTTTTAAGGGTGATGCCCTCCACGTATTCCATAACTATGTACTTTTCTCTGCCCTTTACGGAAACGTCGTGAATTGCCACGATGTTTCTGTGCTTGAGCATAGATTCAGCCTTGGATTCGTTCTTAAAGCGCTTGACCATTATTTCGTCAGTCGCTACGTCCACCTTGAGCATCTTTATAGCTACTCTGTTATTGTTTATGTAGGTGTCAATAGCTCCGAAAACGACCGCCATTCCTCCGGTTCCAATAAGCTCGTCGATATAGTATCTTCCGTCAAGGGTCGTGCCTACGTAGCTCTTGTAGGCTTCGTATTTATCACGTTCCATACTATACCTCCTTATATCTTGATTACTGCCGCTGTTATGTTGTCGGCGCCGCCGTTTGAGTTTGCCAAATCTATAAGCTTCTTAATCCTTAGGTTGAGAGTAAGCTGATCCATATTCTTACTGTCCTTGGTAAGGATATCGCGGATCTCCTCATTAGTAACGAAATTTGTAAGTCCGTCGGAGCAAAGAAGAATAAAGCTTCCGTCTGATACGCCTTCTCTGAAGCATTCGGGAGTTACACATTCCTCGGTTCCCACCGCTCTTGTGATCACGTTTCTGCTCGGGAAGGTCTCCGCCTCCTTTTCGGTAAGCTGACCCATATCTATAAGATACTGAACGTAGGAGTGATCCTTTGTTACCTGCTTTATCTTACTGCCCTTTATGTGATACATACGGCTGTCGCCTACGTTTATGGCAAATACGCTATGCTCTATTACAAGCACCGCAACAAGGGTGGTTCCCATTCCCTTAAGGGACGGGTGCTTCCTTGCGTATGTGTATACGGCATAGTTTGCCTTATCCACGCTTTCTATAAGCTTTTCTCTTATATCGTTTACGTGGACGCTTTTTTCCTTGGTTCCCACGAATGGCAAAATAAATTCCTCAACGCTTGAAGCAAAGGCTTCCGCGGCGATCTTGGATGCTTCCTCACCGCCCTTTGCTCCGCCCATTCCGTCGCAAACAACGCAGAGCGCCGTTTTTTCGGAAAAGGTTTTCAGGATGTAGCTGTCCTGATTTATATTTCTTCTCATTCCAATGTCTGTATTAGCTGCACAAATCATACTGACTCCTTTTGTGATTGTCTTCTCAGCTGTCCGCAGGAAGCGTTTATATCAGACCCAAGCCTGCGACGGACAGTCGCGTTGATACCCAAGGATATCAGCTTGTTTTTAAAGGCATTTACGTTTTTCGACGTTGAAAGCTTTGTTTCCTTTACCTCATTCAAGGGAATAAGATTTACGTGAATGCCGGAGTGCATATATTTTTTAAGCACCGACGCAAGGGCAATAGCGCCCTCCTCGGTATCGTTTTTACCTGCGATAAGAGTATACTCAAAGGAAATTCTTCTTCCCGTTACCTCGTAATATCTTTGACAGGCGGAAAGAAGCTCCTCTATTCCGTATTTGTTGTTTATGGGCATAATTGAGGAGCGCACCTCGTTATCGTAGGCGTGAAGGGAAATTGAAAGTGTTATTGGTAAATTCTCGCTTTGAAGCCTTTCAATACCGTTTACAAGACCGCAGGTGGAAACGGAAATATGGCGAAGACCGATATTAAGAGAATCGGGGGAGCTTACAAGGCGGAGAAATTTTACCGTATTATCGTAATTGTCAAGGGGCTCTCCTATTCCCAACATAACCACGTTTGAAATTCTTCCTCCGGTGTCCTTTTCCGCTGAAATGATCTGTCCCA
>JAZQLK010000213.1:0-2519 GCA_045542635.1 Eubacteriales bacterium | reverse complement strand
ATTAGAGCTTAAAATGCTTGCCGACGTGGGACTTGTAGGTCTTCCCAGTGCGGGTAAATCATCCATTCTTGCGGCAGTAAGTGATGCAAGACCCAAAATCGCGGATTATCATTTTACTACTCTTTCACCCAATCTTGGTGTTGTAAGAATCAGTGAGGGCGTTGGCTTCGTAATGGCGGATATCCCCGGTCTTATCGAGGGCGCATCCGAGGGCGCAGGTCTTGGACACGCGTTCCTCCGTCATATCGAAAGATGCAGATTACTTCTTCAGGTTGTAGACATTTCTTGCTTTGAGGGCAGAAGCCCTGTTGACGATATCATCACCATTGATACCGAGCTTGCAAGCTTCTCTGAGGAGCTTTCCACACGTCCCAGAATTATAGTAGCCAACAAGGTAGACTCCCTTGACAGAGATATAGTTGACGTTGAATCCTTTGAAGCATACGTCAAGGAAAGAGGCTGGGAGCTTATTTACGTTTCCGCATATACGGGTGAAAATACAGATGAGCTTGTAAGCCTTGTGGCAAAGCGCCTTGAGGAGCTTCCTCCCCTTACGATTTACGAATCGGATTACGAGCCCGAGGATAAGTTCCTTGGCGGCGATGACCACGAAATTACAATTACCAAGGATTCAAGAGGCACTTACGTTGTAGAGGGCGAATGGCTCTTCAATCTTGTTGGTCAGGTTAATTTTGAGGACAGAGAGTCCCTTATGTTCTTCCAACGCGTTCTTCTTAAGAGTGGTACTATAGACAAGCTCCGCGAAGCAGGATGTAAGGATGGGGACACCGTTTCTATGTACGATTTTGAATTTGACTTTGTAGGTTAAAAATATGAAATTAAATATCGGATGTCATCTTTCCGTCTCGGGCGGTTACGAAAAAATGGGTAAGACTGCTCTTTCCATAGGAGCAAATACCTTTCAGTTTTTTACAAGAAACCCCCGCGGCGGCTCATTCAAATATCCCTCTGATGAGGATATAAGCGCTCTTAATAAGATCCTTTCGGAAAACGAATTCTCTCCCATTATTGCTCACGCTCCATATACGTTGAATCCCTGCGGAGCAGATGAGGATCTCCGCGATTACACAAAGAGAGTTATGTCTGAGGACGTTAAGCTTCTTGAAAGGATAAATCGCGCATATTACAATTTCCACCCGGGATGTCACGTATCCCAAGGAGCTTACGTCGGTATAGAAAAAACCGCCGACACAATAAACTATATCTCCGAATTTGCCGAAAAAACCGTAATTCTTATCGAAACAATGGCGGGTAAGGGCTCGGAAATCGGCAAAACCTTTGAGGAAATCAAAGAAATGCTGGACAGATGTAATAAAAAGGAAAGGGTTGGAGTTTGTCTTGATACCTGTCACGTACACGACGGAGGATACGATATTGCGTCAGATCCCGACAAGGTGCTGACGGAATTCGATAAAAAGATCGGTCTTGAATATCTTAAGGCGATACATTTAAACGACAGCAAAAATCCTCTCTCCGCCCATAAGGACCGCCACGAAAAAATAGGCGACGGCTTCCTCGGTATTGAGGGTGTTACAAGGATAATTACCCACCCCGTCATCGCTTCTCTCCCCATCTGTCTGGAAACCCCCAACGAGCTTGACGGCTATGCAAGAGAAATCGCGTTGCTAAAGGAAATAGCCGCATCAAAATAACTCAAAAGGAGTGCTGAAAAAATCAGCACTCCTTTATTTATTTTTCTATTCTCGAAAACAGGATACCAAAGTCGTCGGGCAGGCTATGGAACTGACATATCTGCTCCTTCCAATCTTTCGAAAGACCCAACCAGCGGATTATTTTTTCCGACGAAAACGGAAGAAAGGGTTGAAGCAGAATTGCCAAATTTCCTATAAGATAGGTACAGTCATTTATTGTATTCTTGCATTTCCCTATATCTGAGCTTCGCGTTTTCCACGGCTCGCAGGAGTCATAATACTTGTTACCGTAACGGACAAGCTCGAATATACTATCCAAAGCGTCCTTGAAATTACCCCTTTCTATTTTTTCTCCCACTGTGAAAAAATAAGGCTCTACTTTTCTTTTCAAATCTTCATTTGAAGTAACGCCGTCAAAGGTGTTATTAAGATACTTTTTACCAAAGGCAAGGGTACGATTTACAAGATTTCCCCATGCTCCTACAAGCTCCGTATTATTCTGCTCCGCAAACTCTCTTAAAGAAAAGTCCGTATCCCGCTTTTCAGGGCCGTTAGCTATAAAGAAATATCTTACGGTATCGGGATTATATTCCCTCGCAATATCCTTTGCAAGTATTGCCGGGTTCTGACTTTTTGAAAGCTTTTTGCCCTCTAATGTTAAATGCTCGCTTGAAATAATCTCATCGGGAAGCCTGTATCCACCTCCGTGAGCTAACAAAAGCGAGGGTAATATAATGGTATGGAATGGTATATTATCCTTACCGTGTACGTAATAATGCCTTGCATTTTCTCTGTAAACATCCTCAAAAGAAACATTTCTATCCAAGTCGGATCGTAGCCATGTCG
>JAZQLK010000212.1:0-8527 GCA_045542635.1 Eubacteriales bacterium | reverse complement strand
GGCTCCTGAAGGGACATAATCTTAGCACCGCCCTTAGCAATGTATCCCTCGGGAACTACGAAGGTGTCGCCGTAAATCTGATTAAAGCGGTTAGCAATATCACGAGCCAATTCAAGATGCTGCTTCTGGTCCTGTCCTACGGGGACAAGGTCAGTCTGATAAAGAAGAAGGTCAGCCGCGATAAGCGCGGGGTATGTAAAGAGTCCTGCGTTTATATTATCGGCGTTCTTTGCGCTCTTGTCCTTGAACTGTGTCATTCTTGAAAGCTCACCGAACATAGTGTAACAGTCAAGTATCCAACCAAGCTCCGCATGCTGAGGAACGTGGCTCTGCACGAACAAAGTATTCTTCTGAGGGTCAAGACCGCAGGCTATGTAAAGCGCCAAGGTCTCGTAGGTTCTGCGTCTTAATTCCGCAGGAACCTGACGGACTGTGATTGCGTGCATATCCACAACACAGTAGTAGCAATGATATTCCTCGGAGAATGCACTGAAATTACGGATTGCGCCGAGGTAATTTCCTATAGTAAGGTTTCCGGAGGGCTGAACGCCTGAGAAAACCACCTTTTTATCATTAAACATAACGTACTCCTATTAACTGTCTTTTGCTTTATATTATATAATATCATAGATTTTTCTCATTTTCAATATCTTTTTTATTTTTAAAGCTATCATAAACGGTTTTTATGACAAATGCGAGGAAGGGTCCTATTACCATTCCTCCGATTCCCGCAATTTTAAGTCCCGCATACATTGTAAAAAGTGCGAAAAGAGGATGAACGTTCATTTGCTTGCCGACAATTTTAGGCTCCTCTATCTGTCTTAAAAAGTATACTGCGGCATAAAGTATAAGAAGCCCCATAAAAAGTGAGGTATTACCTCCTACGAAGGCAATAAACGCCCAAGGCAAAAGCACGACTCCGACGCCAAGAACGGGCAAAATATCAACGACCGCAATTATTGCCGCTAATATAAAGGCGTTCTCGATTTTCAAAAACAGAAAGCCCACAAAAAGCTCTGAAAAGGTTAAAAGAAGCAAAATGAAATAGGATTTGAAATATTTTAAAACCACGCTTAAAATATCGTTTTTAACTCCTGCCATTTTTTCTCTTGCCGATATGGGAATCAGATTTTTTATATACGCCTTTATACGGTCGTAATCCTTGGAAAAGTAAAATAACGAAAGAATTATAACGCCTCCCGTTATAAGAATACTCGGTAACGCCGCAAGAATGCCTGCAAGATAGGAGGTGATTTTTATGCCTACGCTTTTGAGCGCCTCGCTTATCATTTCAACAGCCATTGAATAAACCGACTTTCCGTCGCCTATTATATTGGTATCAAGAAACGGAAATTTAAGTCTTACGGATTCTATGAAATCAAGAAAATCCGTAACGTAATTATTCTCCCCGGAGAGCTGCTCTGTTACGGAGTATATAAGATTTCCAAGCTGAGTTATGGCGGCGGAGCATATTAAAAAAATAAAATATGCGGTAACAAAAAGTATAAAAAACATTACGGTTACGCTTACTGCGGATTTTTTAAGTCTTGTATGCCTGCAGATCCTATCGATAAGAGGTCTTGATATAAGAGCTATAAAAAAAGAAATTAAAAAAGGAAGCAATATTCCGAGAACGTAGCGAAGAAGTAAATATACAGCTGCAAAAATCACAAGGGCGCTTATGCCGAAATACGCTATTTTTCGATATTTTTCCATAAAAAAACCTCTTTTCGGATTTAATTTGCCAAAACATTTGACTTTTCAGTTGTTTTCTGTTAGAATATAATCGTAAAATAATTTTCGAGGTGTTACTATGGTCAGAATAGAAATGGAAAACGGCGGCATTATCGAAATCGAATTATACGAGGATAAGGCGCCTATCACGGTTAATAACTTTAAGAATCTCGTTAAAAGGGGATTTTACGACGGTCTTATTTTTCACAGAGTAATCGCAGGCTTTATGATTCAGGGCGGTGACCCCACAGGAACAGGTATGGGCGGTAGCGGCGAGCATATCAAGGGAGAATTTGCCTTAAACGGCGTTCCCAACGATATTTCCCACGAGCGCGGCGTAATCTCCATGGCGAGATCACAGCGTCCCAACTCCGCATCCTCACAGTTCTTTATTATGCACGCTGACGGTAAGTTCCTTGACGGCTCATATGCGGCATTCGGTAAGGTTATCTCCGGTATGGAGGTCGTTGACGAGATTGCGGGTGTTAAGACCGACAATGCGGACAGACCTATTATTGATATGAAAATGAAGGCGGTTACACTCGTTGAAGAGTAATAACGACTCCCGTATCTTCAATATGGTGCTTTATACCATATTCGGAGTTTTACTGTTTATATCGGACATAATCTTTGAGGTTATTCCAAACGTTCACGGAGTTGCCCTTTTTATATGCGTGATTACTCTTGTGTACAGGTCAAGAGCTCTGATCCCCATTTTCATTTACATCGGGCTTAACGCTGTTTCGTCCCTTGTAATATCCTTTGGCTATTCCTTCTGGTGGGTACCGTATTTATATATATTCCCCGTCCTTTGGTTATTAGTCATGATTATTCCGAAAAAAGCCACAATTAAAACGAAGGTGATCTTATGCACCGTGTTTTCGGGTCTTCACGGTCTTCTTTTCGGACTTATGTATCTTCCCTATCAGGCATTTATGTATAATCTGAATTTTGAGATGGCTATAGCTTGGCTTGTAAGCGGGCTTGTGTTTGATGTGGTACATATGATAGGCAACGTTGCCATGTGCTCCCTTATTTATCCTCTTTATAAGGTGCTTATAAGGCTTGAAGAATCAAGGCGGGCAAAATTCACAGAAAAAGAAAATGAGTGAGAAATTCTCACTCATTTTTTCGTTATGCTGAGATGATCCTATCAAAGCTTTTTGGGATTCCAGGGTAAAAGCTCCTCTCCCTTGACGATGAACGCCTTATCCGCAAGTCGGGCAAGGGGCGCGTCGCAATAAAGGTCGGAGTAAAATTCCTCAATATGGGCGTCGGGATAAAGCTCGTAGAAGCGCCTTACCTTCTCCTCACCGTGACAGTTTGCGCCGTCGAATTTACCCGTTTTCTCATCAACTCTTGACGCCATAAGGTACTCGGCTCCAAGCTCCTTGCAAATTCCCTTAAGGAGGAATTCGGGGGAGGCGGAGATAATAACGTCCGTTGGCTGCTTCATAGAAAGATACCAGTTTTTAATATTCTTTTTATGCTTAGCCCAGAAATCTGATACCGCCTTATCAAGGTCCTCAATATCCTCAACAAAGCTGAAAAGCTTTTCCTTAAAGGTAAGCTTCTTAATAATTCTCAAGCCGTAGCCTGCGCCGTATAAAAGGGTGGCAGGTGCTTTTTTTCTTATTTTGGGATAGTTCTTAAGGCAGTAAAAATAGAAATCCTTGGAGCTATCTCCATCGTAAATTGTTCCGTCAAAATCAAATACGTTCATATTTCACCTTAAAAGAAAGGACGCTTATTCAGCGTCCTCTTCCTCTTTCTTTACAATTTCAACGAGTATTTCCTCTACTCGCTTCGGACCGATCTTGCTGATTTCGATTTTAAGATTTTTATACTCAAATCCGTCGCCTACCTGAGGGAAAGCCTCAAGCTCCTTCATCAAAAATCCGTTTACTGTCTGCGGCATATCCTCTTCCGGGTCTACGTAAACCTCGAATTTATCAAAGAAGTCGTCAAGGTCTGCGCCGCAGTCTACCTTGAAGCGTCCGTCGGAAAGCTCAATAAAATCGTTTGTAACCTCGTCATGCTCATCAAACACGTCGCCGATAAGCTCCTCGATAATATCCTCCATAGTGACAATACCCATAGTTCCGCCATACTCGTCAACTACTATTGCCATATGAGTTTTCTTTGACTTAAGAACCTGTAAAAGATCCGCTATCTTAATATGCTCGGATACGTATACAGGCTTCTGTATGTATTTTGTAATTGTCTTATTGTTGTTATGATATGCAACGAAGAAATCCTTTTCGTGAAGAATACCTACGATATCGTCCATATCCTCTCCGTAAACGGGAAGACGTGAAAACGCGCTCTCGGTAAACGCCTTGGCAATTTCTTCAATAGAATCATCCTTGCAGATTGCGTATATATCAACACGGGGAGTAAGAATGTCGCCCGCGCTAACATCGTTGAACTCAATTGCGGAACGGATAAGATCGCCCTCATCGGACTCGATAGTGCCATCCTCCTCCGCCTCGTCTACGATTGTCTTAAGCTCTTCTTCTGTTACAGTGTTCTGATCCTTGGACTTGAACACCTTCATAACAAGCTTACTCCATCCGCCGAAAATAATGCTTAAGGGGGTAAGAATAACAATGATACCGTTTACTACGTAAACCAATCCCAGTGCCACCTTGTCTGCATTGCTCTTTGCAATGATCTTCGGAGTGATCTCACCGAAAATAAGAACCGCTACGGTAATAATAACCGTAGAAATCGTAGCTCCGACGGACTCCGCCGACTCTGGATTCATATTTCTGAAAATATCTACAAAGAAAACGGTTGCTATGGATGAAAGGGAGATATTAACGATATTGTTACCGATAAGAACGCTATTAAGCATTTTATCGTACTTGTCGTCGTATTTCATAACGAGAGCCGCCTTCTTATTACCGCTCTGCGCCATACTCTTCATCCTGATGCGATTGAATGTGGAAAACGCTGTTTCCGTTGCTGAAAAGAAACCTGACATAGCAAGTAAGATCATCATTACGATAATCAACCCTATACTGTCACCGTCCATAAAAATATGTTCCTCCATATATATAAATTAAAGTTATTCTATCATATAATTAGACAAATGTCAAGCGTTATCCCATAAAATCGATGTTAAAGCCCAAAAGCAATACGTTTTTAACAACAAAATTGAGAATCATAATTACTGCCAATACTATGCAAAGAACGTATTTTTGTTTACTGAAATACTCCCAATTCTCCCGTTTTGCTTCAATTATCCCTCTTATATTGTAATAAAGATAAACAAAAGCTCCGAAGGGCACCGCCACGTTATATTTTATTGCGGAAAGGAAATCAAGCTTCAAAAGAGAAATAACCGCTCTTGTGCCGCCGCACCCGGGACATATAAGACCTGTGGATCTATAAAATACACATTCATAGCCCTCCTTACCCACGGTTAAAAAGGCGTAAATCAAAAATCCTATAACACAAAGGGCTACTATTACGTTTCCGATTATAAATTTTTTAAGGGTTTTATTCATTTTATCACTCCTTACGTATATATTTTAACATATATGAAGGTAAAAATCAATTTTTTCTTTATATGTATTGATTTTTACCGCGAAAAATGGTAGAATATATTATCATCCTATCAGAAGGAGTATTATTATGAACGAAAACGAAAACAAAAATAATGACATCAAGTTTGAAGACTTAGTTGATAACTATAACTATCAGCAGAACAATAACCAAAGCGAAAATAACAATCAGGGATATAACGGACAGGGTGGCTTCAGCTCTCCCTACGGCACAAATCCCTTTTGGTCACAGCAGCCCCCAGAGAAGCCTAAGAGCAACGGCTATAACATCGCCTCCCTTGTTCTCGGTATTTTGAGTATCGTTTGCTGTTGCATTCCCGTATTTGCTCCTGCATTTGCGGTTCTTGCAATTCTCTTCTTTGTATTCGCAAAGAAAAAAGGAAACGCTAACGGTATGGCAATAGCAGGTCTTATTTGCGGCATCTTCGGTTTGATCCTCGGTCTTATCAACACGATAGATATTATCGTTAACTTTGAGGAGTTTATGCATATTATTGAAGAAGCCGGAACTACGCTTGTTCTCTAATTAAATACATAAAAGGCTTTTCTTCGGAAAAGCTTTTTTATTTTGTAATACAAGTTCTCCCCTCTGAATATATATTAGTATGAAATCAAAGAGGAACGGAGATTTTTTATGAACATATACGAGGATATCGGAAAAAGAACTAACGGTGAAATATACGTTGGCGTAGTTGGTCCCGTAAGAACGGGTAAATCCACGGTTATTAAAAAATTTATGGAGGAATTTGTTTTACCTAACATCGAGGAGGGCTATGATAAGTCACGGGCACTTGATGAAATGCCTCAGAGCGCTCAGGGAAAAACCGTTATGACAACGGAGCCGAAATTCATCCCCGACGAGGCGGTATCCGTAAAAATCGGTAACGCTTCTATGAAGGTGCGTCTTATCGACTGCGTGGGCTATCTTATAAACGGGGCTATGGGTACTGAGGAAAACGGCGAAAAGCGAATGATACAGACACCCTGGGAAAAGGAGCCTATGGAATTTGAAAAAGCTGCGGAGCTTGGCACTAAAAAGGTTATCTGCGACCACTCCACCGTAGGACTTGTAGTCACCACCGACGGCTCAATCGGCGATTTTTCCCGCGAGGATTACGTAAAGAGCGAGGAAAAGGTAATAAAGGAGCTTAAAGCACTTAACAAGCCCTTCGTAATAATTCTCAACTCGCAGGACCCTTCAACCAAATCAGCCCGTGAGCTTGCTATGTCCATTGAGGAAAAATACTCCGCCCCTGTGGCTCTCGTAAGCGCTCTACATCTTACCTACGAGGATTTCGAGGAAATAATAAAGCTTCTTCTCGGTCAGTTTCCCGTTTCGGAAATTTCCTTTAATATGCCAAAATACGTATCTACTCTTGAAAAGGACCACTGGCTGAAGCAGAGCCTGTACTCGTCAATTCGGGAATCCGTTCTTTCCGTTTCTAAAATAGACGATGCGGAAAAATGCGTATGCGTGCTTGAAAAAAACGAATATATAGTTAAAAAACCCGTCCCCGTGTATGACTTAGGCAGTGGAAGGGTGGCTATTAACGTTGATCTTGCGCCTTCTCTCTACTACAAAATAATGAGTGAGCTTTGCGGTATTGCCATAACAAACGACGAGGAGCTTTTTCTTAATATAAAGCATCTTGCGGAATGCAAAAAGGAATTTGATAAGTTCTCAGACGCAATTTATCAGGTCAATTCCGAGGGCTACGGAATAGTTCTTCCCGACGTTGACGATATGACCTTGGAGGAGCCCGAAATAGTAAAGCAGGCGGGAGCTTACGGGGTTAAGCTGAAGGCATCCGCTCCGTCCATACATATGATAAAGGCATCCATCGAAACGGAGATCAACCCCATTGTAGGCACTGCGGAGCAATCTAAGGAAATTATCAAATATATGCTTGATGAATTCGAGGATGATCCTAAAAAGATATGGGATTCCAATATGTTCGGGAAGTCACTTTATGAGCTTGTAAACGAGGGCTTACACGCTAAGCTGGAGCATATCTCTCCCGAATCAAGGACAAAGCTTTCCGACACCCTTACAAGAGTAATAAACGAGGGCTCAAACGGTCTTATATGTATAATCCTTTAATACTTAAAAAGAGGGCTTCCGCCCTCTTTTTAAGTATTAAAGCTCATTAAATGAATAAATATATTTATGGCTTATAGCCTTCATTTCATCCACAATATCACAGGACGTTTCATCGTATACGCCTACGGTTATCATTCCCGCTTTATGAGCGGCGGTCAATGCACCTATATTATCGTCAAAAAATACACAATTTTCACATACGGTACCGAGTTTTGATGACACAATACGGTAGATATCGGTGGTTTTCTTATTCATTCCAATATCCTCCTCGCAAGACCATATATTGTCAAAAAGCCCATAAAGACCGAGCCTTTTAAGACAGGGCTCAAGAAGATTATGGTTGCAGGCGGTAAGAATATTCAGACTGTAGCCCTTCTCCTTCAGCTCCTTAAGCTTATTTTTAACCCCCTCCTTTGCAGGGATGTTATTGGTATATTCATACAAAGCAAAATCGTCCATCATAGAAAGAAGCCCATCAACCGTTGCGTCAACTCCAAGCATAATAAGATACTCCGCTGCTCCGCGAGTGCCGAGGGGTGATACGGTTTTTATAATATCATCAGGATAGCAAATTCCCATTTCGTCCAATTTATCAAGAATAAAATTTGCCCATACCGGCATAGAATCCACAAGGGTTCCGTCAAAATCGAAAATAAGCCTTCTCATATTCTCTCCTTTAATTTATTAATCCTATTATACTCCTCTCGGACACCGATGTCAATAAAAAAGACGCAGATTGCTCTGCGCCTTTTATATATGAAATGTACTTACAATTATGCAAGGATTTCAGTAACTGTACCGGAACCTACTGTACGGCCGCCTTCACGAATAGCGAAACGGAGACCCTTTTCGATAGCGATAGGAGTGATGAGCTCAACAGTCATAGTAACGTTGTCACCAGGCTTAGCCATCTCTACGTCATCGGGAAGGTTGATGATACCAGTAACGTCAGTTGTTCTGATGTAGAACTGAGGTCTGTAGTTTGTGAAGAAGGGCTTGGAACGGCCGCCTTCCTTTTCAGTAAGAACGTATACCTGACCTACAAACTTTGTGTGGGGCTTGATGGAGCCGGGCTTACAAAGAACCTGACCTCTTTCGATGTCGTTCTTAGCTACGCCACGGA
>JAZQLK010000211.1:0-3659 GCA_045542635.1 Eubacteriales bacterium | reverse complement strand
TGTCACCGCGGAAATTGTAGAAAATCACGCTATCACCGTCATTGATTGTACCAACGGGCTTACCGTTCTCTGCAATAACGAAGGGTGGTAGATCCTGGTCAATAACCTTAAGCTCTGCTCTGTATGCTTCAACAGCCTCCTTAGCGGATGCAAACTGTCTGCCCTCGCCGAGAACGTGAGTCTTCCATCCATCCTCAACCATCTTCCAGTTGGCCTCATATCTGTCCATTGTGATAACCATACGTCCGCCGCCGGATGCGATCATTACGTCGAAGTCATCGGAGCGGAGGGTATCCATAAAAGCTTCAAAGGGCTCGATATATTCAAGAGCGCTTGTTTCGCCAACGTCACGTCCGTCGATAAGGATGTGAACTCTTACCTTGGCAACCTTCTCCTCCTTAGCTCTTACCATCATAGCCTTAAGATGGTCTATGTGGGAGTGAACGTTACCGTCGGAGAAAAGACCGAGGAAATGAAGCGTTCCGTTGTTTTCCTTAACGTTTGAAATAATCTTGTTCCAGGTCTCGGATGCAAACATCTTACCGTTTTCGATGGACTGGGAAACAAGCTTTGCGCCCTGCGCGAATACCTGACCCGAGCCGAGAGCGTTGTGTCCCACCTCAGAGTTACCCATATCGTCGTCGCCGGGAAGACCTACCGCTGTACCGTGTGCCTTAAGCTGAACCATAGAATATTTAGCCATAAGCATATCGAGTGTGGGAGTGTAAGCAGAGGTTACCGCGTTACCTACGCTTTCGGGAGCGATACCTACGCCATCCATTACGATGGTAAGAACGGGACCCTTTACCTCTATTGATTTTTTAAGATTGTTAAGCTTAGCCATTTTAAAATAACTCCTTAATATTATATTTCCACATATAGTATACATTATAATTGTGAATAAATCTTTAACAAGCGCAAAAATATTGACTTTTTTTACCGACAATGCTACAATAATTCAAAAGGAGTTGATTTTATGGATATTAAGATACAGGTTGAAAACGCTATAAGAGAGCTTTGCGACGTAGCGAAGCTTAAGCGTGGAGATATACTCGTTGTGGGATGCTCCACAAGCGAGGTTGTGGGTTCTAAAATCGGAACTAACTCGGACCCCGACACGGCAGAGAAAATTTTCGAGGGTATTACTGCGGTTACAGAGCCCATAGGTATTTACCTTGCGGTACAGTGCTGTGAGCATCTTAACAGAGCTATAGTTGTGGAAAAGGACGCTGTTCCCTTTGGAGAATACGTAAACGTAATTCCCCAGAAGAAGGCGGGAGGCTCCCTTGCTACGGTAGCTTACAACAGCTTTAAGAATCCTTGCGTTTTGGAAGAAATCAAGGCGGATGCGGGAATTGATATCGGCGGTACTCTTATCGGAATGCATTTAAAAAAGGTGGCTGTGCCCGTACGTCTGTCAATTAGTAAGATCGGAGAGGCAAGTATTATATGCGCAAGGGTAAGGCCTAAATTTATCGGTGGAATACGCGCTATCTATAGTGAGGATTTAATGTGATGAAAAGATTCAAGGGCTTTGAATGCGGAATGGGCATCGGCGGTTGGCTTACCAACTACAAAAGACACCACGTGCTGAACGATGAGCAGAAAAGGGTTCTTACCGTCGGCGACTTCGAGCATTTTGAAAAATACATTACGGAAAAGGATATTGAGTATATTGCCTCAATGGGCTTTGACCATATCCGTCTGGGCTTTGACCAGATCGTGATCGAGGACGGAAACGGTGGATACAGACCGCAGATACTTAAGCTCCTTGATAATTTTATCGGTTGGTGCGAAAAATACGGTCTTAACATTGTTTTCAATCTCCACAAAGCAATAGGTAATTATTGCGACGTTATGGAGAAGGTTTCTCTTATGGAGGATGCATCCCTACAGGAGGGATTCATAAGACTGTGGACCGATATGGAGAAAATGTGCGAAGACAAGCCGGATATAGTATTTGAAATTCTTAACGAGGTAAGGGACGTTGACCCCGACCTTTGGAATGACCTTGCCGAAAGAACCATAAAGGCTATCCGTAAATTCAGCAAAACAAGAAGGATCATTGTGGGTACTACCTGCTGGAATAACGTGTACACCCTTAAATATCAGAGAATATTTGACGATGAAAACGTGATCTACACCTTCCATATGTACGACCCCTCGGAGTTTACCCATCAACGGGGAGTTTTGCAGCAGAAGCATTGCTTCTACAACAGAGATATGCCCTATCCCGGAGATATCCAGCGCTACAAGGACTTTTATAAATTAAACTACAACAGGGACGATGCGTACACGGGGTACGAGATAATGGATAAAAAATATATGTACGACGTTATGTATCCCGCGAAGAAATTCATAAAGGAGCATCCCGACGTAATTCTCTGGTGCGGAGAGTTCGGCACTATCCGCCACGCAAGGCTGGAGTGGCGTATGGCGTGGTTCAAGGACGTTATCTCCTTCCTTAAGGAAAACTCTATTCCCTACTGCGTATGGAATTATCTCAGTATGCCAAACGACGGCAACCGCTTCAGTCTGGTTGACGATGATAGCAGAAAGATCCTTTCAGAGGAATTAAAAAACATATTGCTTGGCAAATTTTAAGCAATTATACCGTATAAATCCAAAAAATCCCCGACACTGTGTCGGGGATTTTGTATTTTCATAAGCTACCTGTAAGATCAAGAGTGCTGCCGCATTCTGTGCAGGCCTTTCTGTCTGCCTTGTTAAAATGTCCGCATACTTAACGTCATTTGGCAAATTCATTGTATTTTCCTTTCGTCACCATAAAACAAACGCAAGCAAGGTTGAAATTATCGACGATAAAATTATAAACAGATTAACGGTGAATACGGAAAAGCTCTCGTTACACGTAAGACGGTTCCACTTTATAAAGGCGCTTTTGAATAAGGAAGCCACAAGGGACATCAAAGCTATTCCGTAGATAATAAAATAGGAATAGTCAAGCCTCGGCATTACCGCTACAGTCCTTATTACAATTACTGTAAGAGCTAAGCCCGAAAGCCAACAATTCATTAAGCGCTCCTTCATATAATCACTCCCTTCTTACCGTAATTATACAATAACCTGCTTTGAAAGTAAATACCGCAGAATGCAAAATAGACGCTTTTATTTTTCAAAAAATGAAAAATAGAAATAAAATCGGCTTCATTTCTGAAGCCGATTTGTAAATATTAGCCTTCGATTATCTTATTGATAATTGCGCGTCTTGATTCGAGGACCTTGGAAGCATCCGCTTCGTTTTCGCCTCTTACGGAGTAGTAAACCTTGATCTTAGGCTCTGTACCCGAGGGACGGATGGCAATCCAGGAGGAGTCTGCGAATACAAACTTAAGAACGTCGGACTTGGGAAGATCGTCAACACCCTTTTCATAATCGTAAACAGTTACAATACCGTCAATAAGGGATGCGCCCGCTTCTCTCATAGCCTTCATAATAGCCTGTATCTTTTCGATACCGTCAATTCCCTTAAGGGTGAAGGAGTCAAGCTTATCAAGATAGTAGCCGTACTTCTCATAGATATCGTTCATAACGTCAACAAGAGTCTTACCCTGATTCTTGTAGTAGGAAGCCATTTCGCAAATAAGCATAGAAGCAACTACCGCGTCCTTATCTCTTGCGTGAGTGCCAACGAGGTA
>JAZQLK010000210.1:0-7468 GCA_045542635.1 Eubacteriales bacterium | reverse complement strand
AAATTGCCGTATTTATGCTTTTCGGTCAGTCCAACGCCGTAGGCCACGCTATGCCTATGGAGGAGAAGGATTATATAAATCAGCCTCTTAAAAACGTGTTCGGTCTTAACAGAGAGCAAAATCAGTCATATGATATAACAGAGCTTAAGTTTACGGGATATACGAGCTTCGGTATGAACCTTGCGGAAACTCAGGATAATACCTATTCCGTTGCCAACTGTCTTGCAAGACGCTGGCAGGATGAAATAGACGCAGGCAATGCAAATGCTCTTCCCGACCTTTATATTATTCATATCGCCATCGGCTCCCAGGGTCTTGTTGATATGTGGAATATGGAAAGAGAAAAGGTTATGAAGCCGGGCATCCTCGGCACAGTTGATATTTCAATGTATCCTCTGGCAACTCACGTGCTTAAGCTTTTTAATAAATTCTGCAAGGAAAACTCCTATGAGCCCGACTTTGTGGGCTTGCATTGGCGCGGCGGTGAGCAGGAGGTTCGACGCGGTATCGATTATCTTGAAGAAATAAATCTTAAAAACGAGTATATAAAATTCTTTACAAGCCTTCGTGATTCCGTCGGCTATAACGTACCCGTTACGCTTCATAAGATGCCCTTTGAAAAGGTATTTACAAAGGAGGACCCCACAGGCGGATGCTTGGCGACTATGCATTATATAAACGGTGTATTCGCAGAGCTTTCATCCGAGCTTAAGGACACAAAGGTATTCGACCCCACGAAATGTCCCTTCTACGATGCAAATCAGTGGGATTTCGGTATTTTCCGTTGGGACCTTATACACTATCTCGGCAAGACCAACGATTGGGTAGCAGGAGAAATACTTAAGGAGTATAAGGAAAGAAAATGACAGACCTCGAAAGAATAAAAAGCCTTATTCCTCCCGTGGGTATTGTTGACGCTGTGCTTGATACAGACGCGTATAATGAAATTGATGATCAATTCGCTATAGCCTATATGTTAAAATCCCCCGAGAGGGTAAATATCAAGGCTATATACGCCGCTCCCTTCTCGAATCCCAAGAGCGGATATAATGCGGGCAAGGGAATGGAATTAAGCTATAACGAAATAGAAAAAATTCTTTCCGTAACCGGAGACAGCTTACCCGTATTTCGCGGCTCGGAGTGCTTTTTAAAGGATGAAAAAACACCGTTTTTCTCCGACGCCGCATACGATCTTGCCAAGAGGGCAATGGAGTACAGTAAGGAAAAACCACTCTACGTGGTTGCCATCGGCGCGATCACCAATATTGCCTCCGCAATTCTGATAAACCCGGAGATCACCGAAAGAATTGTCATTATATGGCTTGGAGGCCACGCGCGTCATTTTGCTGATACCAAGGAATTTAATATGTATCAGGATATTGCCTCGTCAAGAGTAGTAATGGGTAGCGGTGTACCCTTTGTTCAGCTTCCCTGTATGGGAGTTGTAAGCGAATTCCGTCTTTCTCACGCGGAGATCGAAAAATGGCTTCTTGACAAAACACCCCTTTCCGATTATCTTGGCAGATGCGCGATCAAGGAGGCGGAGAGCTACGCCAAGGGCAGACCCTGGACAAGAATTATATGGGACGTGTGCGCCGTTGCCTGGCTATTTAACGAGAACGACAGATTTATGCGGACTCGGAATGAGAGGGTTCGTCTGTCCGACTATAACGGCTTTTACGAAAATGAGGAGCTGCCGATTACTATGAAATACGTTTACAGTATAAACAGAGACGAGCTTATTTACGACCTTATTGAAAAGGTAACGGAGGAATAATTATGTACGAAATAGGACTTTCAACCCCCGACTTTGTAAACGAGGAGCTTTTTCGCGATATGGCAAAGGCGGGCATAAAGCATATTGAAATTTCAGTAGATAAATGGAAGAGCGAGGCCCTTGATTACGGTAAGTTAAAGGAATGGTCTGATCGATACGGGGTAAACCTTTACTCCTTTCATTTACCCTTCTGGCCCTTTGATGAAATAGATATTTCAAGTCCGTCTCTTGCGGAGAAAAGCGTAGAATATCTTTGCGGATATATAAAAAAGGCATCAGAGATCGGTATAAAGCTGTTTATAATTCACGCAAGCGGAGAGCCTATTATGGAATGCGATCGCCCAACCCGTATGGAAAGGGCGAAAAAGAGTCTGTATGCTCTTTGCGAGGAGGCAAAAAAATATGGAGCAACCATAGCTGTTGAGGATTTGCCGAGAACCTGTCTTGGCAGAAGCTCCTCCGACATTTTTGAGCTTCTTTCAGCCCATCCCGACCTTAAGGTCTGCTTTGATACTAACCATCTTCTTTGCGAAAAAATTACAGATTTCATCCACAGGGTAGGGGATAAAATAGTAACCACCCATATTTCCGACTATGATTTCAACAACGAAAGGCATTGGCTACCCGGTGAGGGAGATATAGATTGGCAGGAGCTTATCTCTGCTCTTGAAAGCGTAAATTACAAGGGAGCCTGGCTCTATGAAATAGGACTTGAATCCTCTCGGACCATAAAGAGGGACAGAAGACTTACCTGCGATGATTTTGTTGATAATGCAAAAGCGCTCTTCAACGGTAAGACTCCCGATCCCCTTGGCGTAAGAGCTGAGGGACTTGTTCACTGGACCAAGGGATAATGTGACGGAATTCATTATACGTATATGCGTTTTTGACGCAAATTAAATAAAAAATATAAAAAGGAGAAAAAAATGAGAAAAATAGCAGCTTTTATACTTGCCATTGTAATGATCACCTGCTCGGTTACGCTGACCTCCTGTATGAGAGGCAGAGGCAACGGAAATAAGAATTCGGATATTGACGTAAAGCAGACCATTAAGGAAACCGCCGATAAAATGGATACCTTAAATACCTGCTCGGGTACCTCCAATATGACTATTGATATAAAGTCCCAGGGTGTTACAATGACTATCGAAATGGATTATCTTGTAAAAATGGCGGATCTGCAAACCAACAATCCCAAAAGATACGCTGACGTGACTATCGTTTCCGTAGGGCAGTCCGAAACCGGAGTTATTTATTCCGAGGGAGAGTGGGATTACGTTGTTACGGGAAATGAAAAGTATAAGACAAGAGTCGACGAGGATGACGATAAGGACGTTACGGAATACGTGGATTCTGTATACGAAAAGGCAACGGTAAAGGAAACAAATAAGGGCACGGAAATTAAAATGACCTTTACTGACAGTCAGCTCCGCGAATACTTTTCATCCACCTATGAAGCCGTAATTGAAATGTTCGATCTTTTGGATTATGAAAGCTACGCTACCGTAACAAGCGCTTATCTCAAATTGATAATAAATGATGACGGTTACGTAAGCGAGGAGGAGATAAGCTTCAAGGTTCGCTTCGACGTAGAGGGCGAGACTGTTGAAATCTACGCTACCCACAGAGGAACCTACGAAAAATATAACGAGCCCGTTACCATTACGCCTCCCCAAGGATATCTCAGCTTTATGGAGAAGATCGACGGAGATATAATTTAAGACCCACGTTAGCGTGCCGCTCTTTCGAACGGCGCGCTAATATCTTTAGTATTTGATCCTGCAAAAATCGGCTTCAAATTTATTTTCAGTCGACTTTAAATTATTATGGTGGGAAATATAAATTTTTACGACTTATATTTTTAGAGCGTATTTTATATTTCGGAGGCATTATGAACAAAAAGTACAATATGGCGAAGGGCTTGCCGTTATCCGACGAGCAGATCATAGATATGTATTGGGCAAGGAACGAGGAAGCTATTCCCGAAACCGATAAAAAATACGGAAATTATTTATTTACCGTAGCAAAAAGTATTGTCAGCGATAAACTCGACTGCGAGGAATGCTTGAACGATACGTATCTCGGCACGTGGAATAAGATCCCTCCCGAAAGACCGAATATTTTCAGAGCCTTTCTTACAAGGATAATGAGAAATATTGCCATAGACCGATTCAGAAAGAATTCCGCCAAGAGAAGGATACCGTCGGAAATGCAGGTATCCCTTGACGAGCTTGAAAACTGCATAACCGCCACCCCCTCCGTGGAGGAGGGATATCTTACCGCTAAGGTGGCAGAAGCTTTGAATACTGCACTGCCCTTAAGAGCTTTATTATTCCGAAAAGCGTAACAAGCATAGAACCGTACGCATTCTTCTGTAGCGGGCTGGTGTCCGTTAATTTTGGCGACAATAGCAGCGTGACAGAGATAGGCGAGTACGCGTTTTACGAGTGCTTAAATCTTGAAAGCGTATATATTTCCGAAACCGTTGAGGAATTGGGTACAGGCGTATTTTTCGGTTGCGTAAATCTGTCTGAGGTTGTTATTAACGAAAATGCTAAAATAACCGAAATCCCCGCGATGTGCTTCGATGGCTGTGAAAAGCTCAATTCAATATATATCCCGAGTACTGTAACGACTATAGGTGAACGTGCGTTTTTCAATAATGATTTAAGAAAAGTTACCTTTGGAGAAAGCGGCATCTTACAATCGATAGATAGAGATGCGTTTTATGGAAATACTAATCTTAAATCAATTGAAATTCCCAAAAGAGTAAAGTGTATAGGCGGCTCTGCCTTTTTAAACTGCAGATCCCTTGAAGAGATCATTTTACCCGATGGCTTGACTGAAATCGGAGATTATGCGTTCGCCGGATGCTCCGCTTTGAAAAAGGCGGTAATTCCCGATACGGTCGTTTTAGTTGGCTTTAATGCTTTTTATATCTCTGACGACGGTTACTTTGATTACTCCAACGTGGTTATTTTCTATGAAGGAACAGAGATACCGTCCTCCTGGGACGATAATTGGAATCCGCACGTACCGGTTGTGCTAAACGCAAGAGAATCAACGTACTCCTTTGTTTCAAACGGCGGCAGCGAGGTGGAGAGCGTCAAGGATTACGGCGTATTTGAATTTCCGACCACCGCAAGAGACGGATACGTTTTTGTCGGCTGGTACGATAATGCGGAGCTTACGGGAGAGCCGGTTAAATTCCCGTATTACAGCTCGGAAAAACTGACTCTTTATGCAAAATGGGAGAGGGCATATTAAAGTTAAAAACCGACCTTTACGGGACCTGCTTTGCTGTAGGTCACCGCGGAGGTCGGTTTTTGTTAATTAAGAAAGTATATAGCCAAATTAAGATACCCCGCAAAGGCGACCCATATAGCGTAGGGAATTTGTAAATACCCTGCCACGGGGTGGAGCTTTTTGAAGGAAATAATCATTCGTATGATTATAAAAAGAAGGAAAAGGAGCCATATAAATGCAAAAAGATATCTCATAAAGCCGAAGAAAATTATGCTCCAGGTAAAGTTAACTATAAGATTTCCGCCGTATAAAGAAAGGGCGTTTTGAACCGCCGTTGCGTTATAGTCCTTTCTTTCGTAAATCATTGCGGCGCTGATACCCATAAGCACGTACAGAGCGGTCCATACAATGGGAAAAAGAATGGACGGAGGAGATAAGGGGGGCTTGACTATCCTTTCGTAAATATCCATATTTCCGCTTGTTAATGCAGAGGCGAGGGCTCCTGTCATAACAGCTATAAAAATCGAAACCAAATAAATTTTAACTCTTCTGCACATAATTTCCTCCGTTCCTTGATTTTATTTTATGACGAAAAAAATTAAAGTATACTGAATAATAAAAAATCGCCAGGCAAAATATAAGAAAAAGGAGAGTGATCATATGTGTACGACCGTAGCTAAAGATGTGAGAGGACTTTATTTCGGCAGAAATATGGATATTGAGTATTCCTTTGGAGAAGAGATAGTCTTTGTCCCAAGGTGCTTTACAATAGACGGCAAGCGGGAAAAGCTGACGGACCATTTTGCCTTTATGGGAGTAGGTACGGTTATAGACGGCTTTCCTATGCTTGCAGAGGGTGTAAACGAATTCGGTCTGTGTGTCGCGGGCTTGAATTTCAAGGGGAATGCCGCCTATTATAAGGATGAGCAGGGTAAAATAAATTTAGCGCCTTATGAGCTTATACCGTATCTTCTCGGCGTCTGCAAGAGTATAAAGGACGCTTTAACAGCTTTAAAAAGGATAAATCTTATCTCCGTTCCCATAAATAAATCAACTCCTTTGCCGACTCTCCATTTCCATATAGCCGACAAAAACGGCTCCTTGACCTACGAAACCACGTCGCAGGGAAGCAAAATTTATAAAAATCCTGTAGGAGTTCTTACAAACAACCCGGAATTCAATATTCAGCTAACTCTCCTTTCGGAGCGAGAAAATCTTAAAAATCAGACACCTCCTCCCACTTTTTCCGTGTGTACGCCCTATAGCCTTGGATTGGGGGCAATGGGACTCCCGGGGGACTTTTCCTCTGTGTCAAGATTTATAAGGGCCGTGTTTTTAAGACATTATACCCCGTGGGAAAAGAGTAACGCAGTATTTGATATTTATAAAATCCTGGACTCCGTGTCTGTTCCCCGAGGGAGCGTCCTTACGGAGGACGGAAAGCTTCACTATACCTTGTATCAATCCTGTATTGATGCCGATAAGCTTATCTATTATTGCCGTCCATACGGCTCATTGGGAGCTTTTTCTGTATCTATGAACAGCTTTAAATGGGAGGATAATGAGCTTTCCGAAATAAAATTCAACTAACGTATGCGATTTTTATTGTATTTTTCTTTAATGTGTGGTAAAATACGGTAAAAGGAGTGATGACAATGCTTGAACAGTTTAAGGACGCTATGGTGAAATGGTATGCCGAGGAGCTTTCGGATATAAATCCCTTTGACGAGGAAATCAACGAGGGCAGCTTTCTCGATGAGGCAAGAACTATCGTTGAGGGCTTTTTGAAGGCGGAGAAGAGAGATAAATATCACGCCGCCGACATTATTCAGCCAACCTTCAAGGTTAAGAAAGGAAGGGCACTTTCCGTTTACGATTGCGCGGACGCGGTAGATGGGCTTATCGATACCTTCAAATGCGCGGAGGAATGTATTCCGTTTTACAATGACACTGAGCTGAGAGATTATATGGTTGACGGAAATGTAACTCCGGTTATGAGGGTTGCGGAGCATTTTATTGTAGACTGCTTTACCGTCGGCAAAAAATGCTACGTTTATTTGAACGAAAGAATTTATAAGGTGGTTGCCAAGAATAAGGTGTTAGCTCTTTACAAATCCTTGCTTAACGATGCGGATACGGTATACGTTCAGTACAGAAGGCCTATGAAGAACGGTCTTGAGGGCTATTACACAAAAACCGTTAAAAAAAGCAAATACAATTATTCAAGGCTTAAGAAAAGGGAAAACATTCTTCAAATATTCGATAAGCAATCCGAATACGAAACAAAGTAAAAAATGCGACCGAGTGTCGCATTTTTTTAATTTTAATGATCTTGGATCTCAAATTACAAGGCTGAATTTTGTCAAAAAAAGCAGTAAAATTTTTAGTGCTTTAAGCCGAAAAACACAAGCCTAAATCTGCCCTAAAGCATATCATTATATGGAA
>JAZQLK010000209.1:0-2268 GCA_045542635.1 Eubacteriales bacterium | reverse complement strand
GATCAGACGCTCTATTGAGGGTGCCAATATGGTATTCATCACAGCAGGTATGGGTGGCGGAACAGGTACAGGCGCTGCGCCCGTAGTTGCCAAGCTTGCCAAGGAAATGGGTATACTTACAGTTGGTATCGTAACCAAGCCCTTTAAGTTTGAGGGTCCTCGCAGAATGAGTCAGGCGGATGACGGTATTGCAGAGCTTGCAAAATACGTTGACGCTCTCGTTGTTATTCCCAACGAAAGACTTAAGGAGGTTTCCGGTCAGAGAGTTACTCTTATGAACGCCTTTGCTATTGCGGACGACGTTCTCAAGCACGGTGTAAAGAGCATTTCCGACCTCATTAACGTAGTTGGATTTGTAAACCTTGACTTTGCAGACGTTACGACTATTATGAAGGATGCGGGTCTTGCTCATATGGGCGTTGGCGAGGCTAAGGGTGAGAACAAGGCTGTTGACGCTGCCAAGGCGGCTATTGCCAGCCCCTTGCTTGAAACGTCTATTGACGGCGCAAGCGGTATTCTTGTTAACATTACCGTTTCTCCCGAGGTTGAGCTTGACGAGGTTTACAGCGCTTCCTCAATGATCACCGAGGCTGCCGCAGCCAATGCAAACATTATCTGGGGCGCAACCTTTGACGAAACTCTTGTTGATACCGTTAAGATCACTATTATCGCAACGGGCTTTGACAGAGTTCCCTCCAAGCACGTTAAGCAGGTTGTTAACACCGGAGAGGTTGACGAAACAACCGTAAAGGTAAATACCGAAATTAAGGAAGACGATTACGCAGATATTATCAATATCATAAATAAGAACCGCGATAAGAACGCTTACGATGAGTACGGTATGAAATATTGATTTTCAGATAATACTAATATCAAAAGCCGACTGGTTTTCAGTCGGCTTTTTGTATTTGATGGATTATTTAAATTAAAAGGCACACAAGGGGAACGGTGATAACGCTTGTCATAGTGCCGAGCAGCACCATATTTGCCGCCTTATCGTTACCCTCGCCGATAAGCTCCGCATAGTTCTGGACCATACTTGCAACGGGACAGGCGCAGAGAATGAATACGGACTGCTTGAGTATGGGCGAGATGGGCATAAAATACATAATCGCAAAGGCGATAAGAGGAAAGGCGATCTGATTTAAAAGCACCGCAAGGTACTGACGCAGATCACAGAAGATATCCTTTATTCTGACCGTGGCAAGGCGCATACCCATAATTATCATGCAGAGGGGAGTTGACATTCTACCGAGAAGGGTGAGCATATCCTCCATATTCTGGGGCAGTCGGATGCTGAAGAAATACATTATAAGGGCTATAATAAATCCTATTGTACCGGGATTTAAGAGTATCTTTTTCGGCTTTATGTATTTTTTATCAAGGGAAATTATGTAAAGACCCGCAGTCCATCCGATAAGAGTCATAGCAACGCCGAATACGCTGGAGTAGGCAAGAGCCTCCGGGTGATCGGGGAGAAGCGCCTCAAGAATGGGAATGCCGAGAAACGCGCAGTTTGAAAGCACCGCCGCTAAGTTGATTATTCTCCATAAAATATCCTGTCTTTTTCTTTTGAACAGGAAAAAGTATAGAAGCACCATACCGAGCTGAAGCCCCGTCGCCAAAGCAAGACAGATGCCAAGATTCTTAAGGGACTCGATGGTAAAGGTCACCTGGCGGAAGGAATATATGGTTATACAGGGCTGACAGACAAACATAAGAAGTTTGGAGAAGGACGGAATGTGAGAATCCTTTACAAGCCCTGTTTTTATAAGTAAGAAGCCGGGTACGGCGTAAATAAGCATTATCGCCACGGCGGACAGAGTAATTAAAAAGCTCATTTTTGTTTCCTTTTTATACGTTTGAATGGGTTTTTATATATCATACCACAAGCGCGACTGTTTTTCAATAAATCGGAGAACAAAATTTTACTTTGAATATATGCCATTTTTGAGAAAATCTTCATTATTAAATGTAAAAAAATTATTATATATAAAAATACCGTGATTTTTAACAAAATAATAACCAAAAAAACCTTAAATATTTTCAAAAAATTGTGCAAAAGGGAGAAATATTTCCGCAAAAACTCTTTTTCTTGACTTTATATATTTTAGATGATATAATACATTTTGCGTGAACTCCTTAAAAAGGTATAGCTATGCCTATTTTGAGGGTTTTACGAAAAATTGATACATCGTGTCGTATTCGGCATTGAGGTATAAACATTTATTTTTGAAGAAGGAGGAAAAAAATGCCAACCTTTAACCA
>JAZQLK010000208.1:0-6469 GCA_045542635.1 Eubacteriales bacterium | reverse complement strand
TGAAAATTTTTACTGATATAACAGATATGTCGGGTAAATATCTTTCCTTGGAAAATAAAAATATTAAATCAGAGGGCGGAATTGATGTTATATATTCAACCTTGAATTTCGAAAATATTGTATTGGAGCTTCAAATATCTGTAAAAAATCTTAAAATTTGCGGTATATCAAAGAATGTTTTATTTAAGAAAGCCTTTGATATAGAACGAGATGAAAAGATTGTCGAGCATCATTTTTTAATTGAAAATAACGGCTGCGAGCTTAATGCGGTATATACGTATAAGAAAAGTAGTGATCTAAGTGTTGCAGTTCTGATAATTCCCGGCTCGGGTCCTATGGATTATAACGGAACGGTTGGATTACTGGAGCCCTATAAGGATATAGCTATCGGTCTTGCGAAAAATGGTGTAAGCTCCTTAAGAATTGACAAAAGGACCTTAAATCACGCCGATAAAATGGGTGTAAAATCAGGAATTAAAGAAGAATATTTAAATGATTTTACTAAAGCACTTGAATTTTTAAAGTCCGAAGGATATGATAAGATAATTTTACTCGGACATTCCTTGGGCGGACAAATTGCTTTAGATATAGCTTGCAACAATGATTTTGTAAATGGTGTAATATTATTTAACAGCTCTCCAAGGCATCTTGCAGAGGTTGCGCGTGATCAGCTTATTTCTTACAATAACGGTAACGCGGAAGCTTATAATAATTATTGTGAAATGGCAAAAAATGTCCATATTTCGAACGCTAAAGGATATTATTATTTCGGCGCTAACGATTATTATTGGGCTTCTTATAATGAATTGAATATTGAAGAAAGTATACAAAACAGTAATTTTAAGTCTTTGGTTATAAACAGTACCAACGATAGACAGGTTTTTATGTCAGATATACATGGATGGAATAAGCTTTTCGAAAATAAATCAAACGTTAAAATACATATTTTTAATGATATAAGTCACTACGGCTATAAAATTGATACGTTAAATACGTCATTGCTTTATAAGAAAACGGATTTTCCCGAGGATTTGATTACTTTATTAGTGAATTTTTGCAAACAGGAGGTATAGTATGAAAAAAATATTTCTTCCATTTTTGTTTTGTATCTCAATGCTTCTTTCTTCATGCAAGATTCATTTTGGAGATAAAAGTATAAATGTTCATTGGCTTGTAATAGCGGTTCCTGCTTTCATAATACTTTTGTGTGCGGGACTTTCACTGTCAAAAAAGAAATTTTACTGTCCTTCATGTAACAAAACCTTTTACGTAAAGTGGTGGAAATGTATTTTTACAACACACGTAAACGACGAAAGAGCACTTAAATGTCCCCATTGTAAGAAAATAAATGCTTGCTATCCTTCGTCAAATCAAGATAAAGAGAAAAAATAATGCTTATCATATACTTTATAATCTGTTTAGTTGTAAATGGAATATTCCTGTTTTTATTTAATGATAGAGTAGTTATTACTAAAAATTCGTTGTTGCCGTTAATGCTATTATTTTTAATGATTTTTATGGGAGCTTATCAATACTATAACAGAGGAAAATTCGATTTTAATTCGAATAATTATTCGGACCTTTCCGAGAAAGAGTGGGAAAAAGTTTCTATTTATATTTTTCGTTCTTTAATTATTTGTGCGCCTTTGAATCTTCCTTTTATATTTTTCTTTGCTACATACTATAAATTTTTATCGATTTTAATATTTTTAATTGGTTTTGTTGGGGGTCCCATATACTACAAATTAAAAAATAAATGAGCGTTGTTTTACGCTCATTTATTTTATTGCATATAAATTAAGATCCCAGGCGGGAATATAGGGAAATCTTCTTATGTAAAGCTTATACTCCGGATGTAATTTTTTTAATAACAAAGGAAGGGTGTAAAGATCCTCGTTTCTATGATATAAAGATACAAGAAGGTCCGGGGCAGAGGTTGTAATAAGCTTTTTACATCCCATTATGGCTTCATATTCCGCGCCCTCAACGTCGTATTTTATAAAATCAACCTTGTCAATTATACTGTCAAGCCGTCTTGCTTCAATTGGAATAGTTTTGGATTTGTGTGAATTTGTGCCGTCCTTTGAGGAGTTTCGGTTTCCCGATGAAATGAATTCGACGGTTTCATCCTTGTTCCAGGAAGCGTAATTATATGGATGAACAATAGCTCTTGATTCAGATTCCGCATAGGCGGAAAGCTTCTTGAAATTTCGAAAATCAGGCTCAAAAGCATAAATTTCCGTAAGATTCGGGCAAAATTCAAGGTATGAGCGGACAGTATCTCCGTTATACGCTCCCAAATCAGCATAAATTTTGTAATCCTTACACCTTAAAAGCTCGTTATTTACGTATTTTTCCGAGTCCTCGGTTGCCTTAAGATAGCGCAGCTTACCTGTAAGCTTATATCTTATAATATCATCAAAAATTCTCTTTGATTTTTCATCCTCCAAAAGCTCGCGTGTATTATAAAGCTCATTTAAGTGGATATCAAGGAAATCTTCAGTAAAAAGCTCACCTTGACAAACGGGTACGTCGGGAGAGTAAAACTCGTGCTTTTTATCAAGCTCGTACATTAAATTCATAACGTCGGGAAGACGGGAGCCGAAGGAGAGTACTATTATAAAGTCATTTCCGTATTTTTCACACGCCTCAGAATAGGAAATAACTCTTTTTCCGCGGTATAGGTGACCGCGCACAAATCCATCGCTTGCAAATACGTCCTTGTATTCTATTCCGTATTTATCAAAATAACCGATGATTTTATCAGCGCCGTTTCCCATTCCGTATATCAGAATAGGCTTGTTTACGCTTTTTAAATAGGTCCAAAGATCATTTTTAAAACCGTTGAATATGTGATTTTTATAATTTGTCATATATATTCCTTGATTTTATAATTTTAATTTGATATAATTATACCGTAAATAATTATACAACATAAATTATGAAAGGTCAAGGTAAAACTATGGATTGTATTTTTTGTATGATAGCTGAGGGCACAATTCCCTCAAATAAGGTGTACGAGGATGAAAGAATAATTGCGTTTCACGATCTTAACCCCCAGGCTAAAATTCACGTGCTTGTAATTCCCAAGCTTCATATTGCGTGTGCTGATGAAATTAACGCAGACAATAGCGGAGAAATCGCATATATATTTGAAAAAATTCCCGAAATCGCGAATAAAGCGGGCATTACAAACGGATACAGAATAATTTCAAACTGCGGAGATGACGGATGCCAGAGCGTTAAGCATTTGCATTTCCATATTATTGGCGGAGAGAAGCTGTCTGAGAAAATGGCATAAAAGTAACCGAGCAGAGAAGTATTTCTGCTCGGTGTTTTTTTATTCTACATCTGTTTTTTGATACATTCAAGAGCGCTTTTTTCGAGGCGGGAAACCTGTGCTTGGGATATACCGATTTCGCTTGCTATTTCGCTTTGAGTTTTACCTGCGTAAAATCGCATATTTATGATCTTTTTTTCTCTATCGTTAAGCTTTTTTATCGCTTCTTTAATGGCGATATCCTCAATCCATAATTCATCATCGGAGGAGGAATCTCTTATTTGGTCAATTACGAATACGGAATCCCCCGAATCGCTGTAAACAGGATCGTAAAGGGAAACAGGCTCAGTTATGGCTTCCAATGCGCATACTACGTTTTCCTTTTTTTCGTTAAGCTCCTTGGCAATTTCTTCAACGGACGGCTCTTTTGAATTTTCGTTTGTCATTTTTTCTTTAATCTGTAACGCCTTGTATGCCAAATCACGTACCGATCGGCTTACCCTTATTGAATTATTATCCCGAAGATAACGTCTTATCTCGCCGATAATCATAGGTACCGCATATGTGGAAAACTTTACCATAAGGTCGGTATTAAAGTGGTCGATTGCTTTAATAAGCCCAATACAACCGACCTGGAATAAATCATCCATGTTTTCATTTCTGCTTGCAAATCTCTGAACAATAGAGAGGACCAAACGGAGATTGCCGTCTATTAGCCTTTCACGTGCTTTTGTATCGCCATTTTTGCTTTTAATAAGAAGCTCTCTTTTTTCATCGGAAGAAAGAGTTTTTAAATTCGATGTGTTAACACCGCAAATTTCAACCTTACTATAATACATTTTTAACCCCCGAGCATTTGAGTAAATTATTAACATACGGGGATGCGGTTATGCAAAATAAGGATTTCCAATATCTTCATTCGACTTAAAATTTATCAAATTATCGACACGGGGTAAGGTTTTTTATTTAAAATATTTAAAAATGCAGGGTTTTACACCTATTTTAAATATTTTTTTAAATCTATTGAAATTATTTTATATATATGGTAAAATATACCCGTCATAAAAAGGCGTGTTATTTTTAAAAATTTATAGTTCGGAGGTATTGAACATGGAAAAAATAAAAATGACTACCCCTCTTGTAGAAATGGACGGAGACGAAATGACCCGAATCATCTGGCAGATGATTAAGGACGAGCTTCTTTATCCCTTCGTTGACCTCAAGACAGAATACTACGACCTCGGTCTTCCCGAAAGAGAAAAAACAAAGGACCAGGTAACGTTTGACGCAGCATACGCTAACCAGAAATACGGTGTAAGCGTTAAATGCGCTACGATCACACCTAATAAGCAGAGAGTTGAGGAGTACAACCTTACAGAAATGTGGAAGAGCCCCAACGGAACTATCCGTGCTATTCTTGACGGTACGGTATTCCGCGCTCCTATTCTTATTGACTCCATTAAGCCTGCGGTACGCAACTGGAAGAAGCCTATTACAATCGCACGTCACGCATACGGCGACGTGTACAAGGCAACAGAGTACAGAGTACCTGAGGAGGGTAAGGCTGAGCTTGTATTTACCGATAAGTGCGGTAAAGAAAGCTTCCGTAAAACAATTTACGATTTTGAATGTCCCGGCGTTCTTCAGGGACAGTACAATAAGGACGATTCTATCCGTTCCTTTGCTCATTCTTGCTTTAACTATGCTATTAATACAAAGCAGGATCTTTGGTTTGCTACAAAGGACACAATTTCCAAGCAGTATGATCAGACCTTTAAGCTTATTTTCAAGGAAATCTACGATGCAGATTACAAGGAAAAGTTTGAAGAGCTTGGTATTGAATATTTCTATACTCTTATTGTCGACGCAGTTGCACGTGTAATCCGTTCCGAGGGCGGATATATCTGGGCTTGCAAGAACTATGATGGCGACGTAATGTCCGATATGGTATCTACAGCCTTTGGCTCTCTTGCTATGATGACCTCAGTTCTCGTATCTCCCAACGGTCAGTACGAATATGAGGCTGCTCACGGTACTGTAACAAGACACTACTACCGTTACCTTAAGGGTGAAGAAACCTCTACTAACCCTATGGCTACTATCTTTGCGTGGTCAGGCGCTCTCCGTAAGAGAGGTGAGTTTGACGGTCTTACAGATCTTATGGCATTTGCCGATAAGCTTGAAGAGGCTTGTATAGATACTCTTAACGACGGTATTATGACTAAGGACCTTGTTGGACTCGTTGAAGCAGGAACAAAGGCAACTGCAGTTAACACAATTGGCTTCATCAAGGCTATCCGGGAAAGACTCGAAGACAAACTTGCATAATTATAATTAAAAAGAGCTTGGATTTCCAAGCTCTTTTTAATTTAAAATTTTATAAAGCTCTATTATTTTTTCCTTGGAAGGAGTTTTAAAAGGTTTAAATTCCTTACCCAAGGCTTGAAATTTATGCTCACCGAGACCGTGGTATGGCAGAAGCTCAATTTTTTCAGGATATCCGTTTTCTTCAAAGAACTTTTTTATTTCTGTGATTTCTTCAATACTGTCATTTATTCCCGAAATTACGGGTATTCTTACAAAAATTCTTTTATTGGTATTCAGAAGCTTTTTTAAATTATTGAGAATTAACCCGTTATCAACCCCGGTATATTTCTTATGAAGAAGGTTATTCATACATTTAACGTCGTAAAGAAATATATCAGTGTAGGGTAGTATTCGTTCGAAATATTCATAAGGCACGTAACCTGCGGTGTCGATTGCAGTATTTATGCCGTAATTTTTGCATTCTGTAAGTAATTTAGCAAGAAAATCTATCTGAAGCATACATTCGCCGCCGGAAAATGTAACACCGCCCGACGAACCGTAATATTGCGTATCCTTTAAAATTTCCTTCATCAGCTCTTTAACGTTATATTCATTGCCGCAAAGAATTTTTGCATTAACCGGACAGTATAAAGCGCATTTTCTGCACAGAATACATCCGTCTGGATTTTCACAAGCTTCCGTACAGGCTCCACATTTGATACATTTATCGCTGTAAAGCAATATTTGTGGCTTCAGACTCTGTCCCTCGGGATTGTGACACCACTTGCATTTTAGATTGCAGCCCTTGAAAAATACGGTCGTTCGAATACCCGGACCGTCAACGTATGAGCATCTTTGCAAATCAAAAATTATACCCTTCAT
>JAZQLK010000207.1:0-5294 GCA_045542635.1 Eubacteriales bacterium | reverse complement strand
CGTCGCCGTCCACGTTACCGAAGTTACCGTGACCGTCAACCAAAACGTAACGGAGGGAGAAGGGCTGCGCCATTCTTACAAGAGTTCCGTAAACGGACTGGTCTCCGTGGGGATGGTATCTACCAAGCACGTTACCAACTGTTGTCGCCGATTTTCTGAAGGTCTTGTCCGACGTGAGATTATCCTCGTACATAGCGTAAAGAACTCTTCTCTGACCGGGCTTCATACCGTCTCTTACGTCGGGTAATGCTCGGCTTACTATAACGCTCATGGAGTATTCAAGAAAGGCTTCCTTTACTCTTTGCTCCATTTGCTTATTTACTATCATTTGCTCGGTATTTTCATAATCGAGCAATTCGTCTCTGTCTCTCATATCCGAGCCTCCTTAAATATCAAGATTTTCTACGAACTTAGCGTTCTTTTCAATAAATTCACGGCGGGGAGCTACCTGGTCGCCCATAAGAAGGGAGAATACCTCGTCACATCTCATAGCATCTCCTATTTCTACCTTAATAAGAGTTCTTGTAGAGGGGTCCATTGTTGTTTCCCAAAGCTGCTCCTTATCCATTTCTCCAAGACCCTTATATCTTTCTACTCTTCCTCCGCCGATCTCCTCTACTATAGAGTCTCTTTCCTCGTCGGAGTAAGCGTATTTTTCCGTCTTACCCTTGGTGATCTTGTAAAGCGGAGGCTTAGCGAGATAAATATGACCCTCGTCTATAAGCTGACGCATATGACGGAAGAAGAAGGTTAAAAGAAGCACCTGAATATGGCTTCCGTCAACGTCGGCATCCGCCATAATAATAATCTTACCGTATCTTAATTTATTAGCGTCAAATTCCTCTCCTATTCCGCAGCCGGGAGCCTGAATAATGGGAATCAAGCTTTCATTTGAATATACCTTGTCAAGACGGCTCTTTTCTACGTTAAGAACCTTACCGCGAAGGGGCAAGATAGCCTGGAATCGGCTGTCACGTCCCTCCTTTGCGGAGCCTCCCGCAGAATCTCCCTCTACGAGATAAAGCTCTGTAAATTCCTTTCTTCTGTCCTGGCAGTCAGCAAGCTTGTCGGGCATGGATGAGCTTTCGAATACTCCCTTTCTTCTTGCAAGATCTCTTGCCTTTCTTGCAGCCTCGCGGGCTCTTGACGCCGCGCAGGATTTATCTATAATAGCCTTGGCTATATCGGGATTCTCCTCGTAAAATTCTCCCAGCTTTGTACATACGATATTATCAACAATAGCTCTTACCTCACTGTTACCCAGCTTAGCCTTTGTTTGGCTCTCAAACTGAGCGTCGGGAAGCTTAACGGATACGATGGCGCAAATACCCTCTCTTGCATCCTCACCGGAAAGGTTCTTGTCCGCATCCTTTAAAAAGCCCAGCTTTCTTGCATACTGATTTGTTACCTTTGTAAGAGCGTTCTTAAAGCCTACGTCGTGAGTACCGCCGTCAACCGTGGCCATATTATTTGCGAAGGTAATAATGCTCTCCGTATACGTGTCATTGTACTGCAATGCAACCTCGGCAGTAATATCGTCCTTCTCCGCCTTCATATAGATTACTTTTTCGTGAATAAGGTTAGCGTGCTTAAGAGAGTTTACGTACTCAACGAACTGAATAATACCGCCCTCGTAGCAAAGGTCATTTACAATCTCCTCGTCGCCGCGCTTATCTCTGAATATAATTCTTATACCCGCATTAAGAAATGCCTGCTCTCTTATTCTTGTAAGGAGTGTTTCATAATCAAAATTAACGTCCTCAAAGATTTCCGCATCGGGCTTGAAGCGAACGTAAAGTCCGTGCTTACCCTCGGGAGCGGGTCCCTCATAGCTAAAGGGACGGGCAACCTTACCCTTTTCAAATCTTTCGGTATAGAGATTGCCGTTTACACAGTTTTCTACCTCTACCCATTCGGAAAGAGCGTTAACAACGGAGGCTCCTACACCGTGAAGACCGCCGGATATCTTATATCCGCCACCGCCGAATTTTCCTCCTGCGTGAAGCACAAGGAAAACAACCTCAAGAGTTGGGGTTCCGGTCTTTGCATTTATTCCCTCGGGAACTCCTCTTCCGTTATCCTGTACGGAAACGCTTCCGTCGGGGTGAAGCTCAATTTCAATAGTATCGCAATGTCCCGCCATAGCCTCGTCAATGGAGTTATCCATTATTTCATATACGAGGTGATGCAGACCTCTTAAGGAGGTTGTACCGATATACATACCAGGCCTTTTTCTTACAGCCTCAAGTCCCTCAAGAACCTGTATTTGATCTGCTTCATAAGCGTTTGTGATTTTGTTTTCTTCCATTGTTTCCTCCGAATAAATTTAAATTGCCTTTTGCATATTTAAATAATCTTTTTTTCTTCTTGCTTGTCGCCCAGCGACGTAATAATTTATTCTCTCAATTCTTAATTCTTTATTTTTCATTATTTACAACACCTCATCCACCGCTTTCGCGGTCCCCCTTCTCCCACTGGAGAAGGCATTATATAGGTTGATGTAAATTTTAATTCTGCATTCTGAATTCTTCATTCTGCATTTAATTCTGCACTCTTCCTGTTGTCGTTACCGCTTCGTTCTTCCCTCGGTCAAGCCTCGGTTGAATTCAGCGACGACTGCCACACCTTACCCCTCCCTTTTTCATCCACAGGATGCGGTCGGGGACGGTTCATTCTGAATTCTGCATTTATTTTTGTATTGTAGACGAATTAAAAGGGGACAGATAAATTTTTTCATCCCTCATTAAGATAAAGGATTTTGGCAGGTCGTAGGAAAGAAGCTCAACTCTTTTATCCCTCTCCGCATCCTTAAGAAATTTTCTTGTGTAAAGAGATACCGTTGATGAATCAAGGTCGAATATAGCTACTATATCCTTTTTTCTTACTGCCTTATTAGGTCCGATATTAAGATACATTATACTTTTCTTCCGTCCTTTATTCTTATAAAGCTTTCGCTCTTTTCATTAAAAGAAGAAGGCTCGCAGGTGGTTATAATGACCTGTCTTCCCTCAATGCTTGACATAATGTATTTTCTTCTCTTTTCATCAAGCTCGGAAAGAACGTCGTCAAGCAGAAATACGGGATATTCCCCCGTTATTTCTCTGCTTATTTCTCCCTCTGCCATCTTCATGGAAAGGGCAAGGGATCTTTGCTGACCCTGGGATGCGTATAGCCTTGAATCCTTTCCGTTCAAAGTAATTTTTAAATCATCCTTGTGAATACCGAAAAGGGTGGAGCCGTACTTTATCTCTCTTTCTCTGTTACCCGTATAAAGGCTTAAATATTTTTCCTTAATTTCATCCTTTGACGCTCCGTCCCTTATTCCGTGATTTGCGTCATAGGTGATCTCGGGAACCTCTGTGCCGTCAGTCATTTCAAAAAAGAATTTCTTTACCCAGAAATCAAGCTTTTTTATATATTTCTCTCTTATTACGCTGATCTCCGCGCAAAGAAGGGACAGCTCCTCGGAATATACGTCCATAAGCTCTTTAATTTTTTCATCGGAAGCGTCATCTCTTTTCAAAACGGCATTCCTGTTCATAATATAGTTATTGTACTTTGAAAGAAGCTTGATATATACGGGACGGAGCTGGGATATTGCCACGTCAAGAAAGCTTCTTCTGACAGATGGGGCGTCACTGATGATACCGAGATGGGAGGGACAGAATAAAACTCCGCGAAATTCTCCTATTATTTCGGAGGTCCTTGACGCCTTTACCTTGTTTCTGTAAAAGGATTTGGGCTTATTTGAGGATATTTCCACTCCCAAGGAGCCCTGACCCATATTATTTTCGTATTTTAAAAGAGAATAAGCCCGATTTTTGCCGAATTTAATAAGCTCCTTATCCTTGGATGCCCGAAAGCTTCTTCCCCTTGCAAAAATATAGATTCCTTCAAGTATATTGGTCTTACCCTGGGCATTATCGCCGTAAATTACGTTGACACTGTCCGTAAAATCAATTCTTTCATTTTCTATATTACGAAAATCAATAAGCTCTAAACTTTTAATAACCATCAGTTATTCATACGGATGGGCATTACGAAATATTTGAAGGTTCCTTCATCCGTATTCTGGGGCTCTATAAGAACGCCTGAGAAGGGATTGGAGTAGGACATCTTTATTTCTCCGTCGTCGCATACTCTTATGGCTTCAAGAAGGAACTTACAGTTGAAGGCTATGGTAATTGAGCCCTCTCCGTCCTTTCTTATTTCTATTTCGTCATATACGTTTCCGTTAGATGAGTTTGTGGAAATGGAAAGAGTTTCGTCAATGGTAAACTTAACGAAGGAGCGGATGCTGCCTGAAAGACGGTCCTCAACAATAAGGGATGAGCGCTCAAGAGCATTACGAAGCTCCTCTGCCTTAAGGTAAGTTATCACCTTATGCTCCTTTGGTAAAAGTCTTTCGTAATTGATGTAGTCGGAGTCTATGGTCTTTGAGAATACGGTAAACTCACCTATTTTGAATACCATATATCTTCTTGTGATCTTTATCTCCATATCGTCCTCGGAGTCCTTTATCATCTTTATAACGTCGGAAAGAGTCTTACCGGGAACGATAAATTTAAGATTCAAGGATGAGCCGTCCTTATTTCTGTTTTCAAGAGCAACCTGCTTTTCACAGAAGGCAAGGCGGTTGGAGTCACAGGAAACCAAGGTAATGGAATCGTCGGTTATCTGGAAATAAGCTCCCGAGAAAACGGGTCTTGAATCATTCTGAGCTATGGCGAAGGATATCTTATTTACAAGCTTTTTAAAAAGATATTGGGGGATAACAAAGCCGCGCTCTCCCATAATTTCGGGAATGGAGGGGAAATCGTCACCGGGTAATGCCATAATATCGAAATGGGAAAGACCGGATTCTATAACCGTGCGGTAAGCGGAATCAATGGAAACCTTGATTTCTCCGTCAGGTAAGGTTTTAATAATCTGTAAGAATTTCTGAGCGTCAATAACACAGTTACCCTCCTCAATAACGGTGCAGGGGAACTGAGTCTTAATTCCCTTCTCCGTATCAAAGGTCTCTACCTTACAGATATCATCTGCGCATACAAGGTGAAAGCCCTCAAGAGAGCGAATGGTAGATTTATTTGAAACTGTGTATGTTGCGGGGGTAAGATAATTTAAAAGAGTCTGCTTATCGAAAATAACGATCATAATAACCTCCAGTTTAATGCAGAATTCAGAATGAAGAATGCAGAATTGTTTTTTCAAAACGCGATATAGTTGCTTCGCAAATGTGAAAAGATACATTATTTATAAATGAGTTCTTTAAAGCTGCTATTTAAAAAAAT
>JAZQLK010000206.1:0-3635 GCA_045542635.1 Eubacteriales bacterium | reverse complement strand
CTTAAACAGTATTTCCGACTTGTGTAATCTGTGTTTTGTTACCGATTATTATTTTAAATAATCTCTGTATGAGCTTGATGTAATCTTGCCTGCGTTAGCCTGTTCGAATTCCGCTAAGGTTTCATAGCCTAAATCTCTGATATAGTCCATTGTAACGTAGCTGAACTCATTACGCTTTCTTGTAAGCTCCTTGTTAATCGTGTTAACGTAGCTGAGCAATGCGTCTGCAGGGTCTGCTCCATCGTTGTATGCAGCAAGGAACGCGAAGTCTATATATCTCTGGAGATAGTAGCTTCCGGGATGGCTGGGAACGCCCTTAAGGCTTTCCATCTGTGCGCTTATATTAGCAGCCTCCTCATTGGTCCAGGGAAGCTCGTAAATAGCCTCGATGTTAGCAACCAAGGGTCTTGCGGAGATACCCATAAGAGCAACGATCTCGTTGGAGTATTCAGCCTGATAATCCTTATCTGTATACCACTTCATAAACTCCCAAGCATTGGAGGGGTTGTCACATCCTCTGAGCATCAAGCATCCGGAAACGCCTGCATTGGAGGTGTTATTGATTTCCACAATGTTACCGTTGTCATCTGTGTAAGCATAACCGGGAAGCGGAACGAAGCCCCAAAGACCTGAGATTTCCGTTGCGAATACCTCGAGCTGGTTACACATACCGTAGGATGCGATACCGATAGGCATTTCACCTGTTCTGAAACGGTTAGCAAAGTCGTACTGGTAAGGCAATGAATACTGTGTAAACATATTACAAAGCTTTGTAAATGCCTTAAGAACGCCGGTATTGTCAAAGTTGATTTCCATACCGCCATTGTCATATACGACGTTATTGCTCTGGTGAATGAATGTGTAGATATCCTTCTGGATACCGATTTCCATGTTGTTGTACTGAAGAACAGGGATCATAGCAAGGAGGTCATCCCAAGTCTTGGGGATCTCGAGACCGAGGTCAGCAAGAATGTCCTTGCGATAGAACATCATTGAGAAGTCCATCTTGTCGGGAAGACCGTAAAGGATCTCTTCCTTAACGTATGTATCCGTATCCTCATTGTGCTTGTAGCTGTAAAGCGTCAAGGGCTCAACAGCGGCTGCGGGGAATCTGGAAAGAACCTCGGGATCCTGCTTAACGAAGTCGTTAAGAGGCAATGCCGCACCACGAATAGCATAGTCGATGATCGACGTGCTGCCCTCGTACAAGGATACGTCGGGACCAACGCCCGCAAGAACTGAGGGAAGAAGTGTTCCGCCCGCTACGAGCTTGATGTTCGCGTTTATTCCTGTTTTAGGTGTAAATTCATTTTCAATAAGAGTTCTTACGATCTGCGCCTGGTCACGACCTGTTGTGTTAGCAACGGTTGTAACCCAAACCTCTACGGGCTCCTTACCTGACAAGTCAGCTTCGCCGAGAGAGTTATAGTCTACTATAAAGCTATAGAAGAAAAGCTTGATTTCGTACCAGAGTGACTGGAAGAAGTTACCTTCATCCTTGGGAAGCTCCTCATCAGGACTCTGAACCTGAATATAGTCAATCTGAAGAGGCTGTGTCTTAGCCGTATTTACCCAAGTACCAAGGTTACCGATCTGAGATTTAAGGGTTTCGAGATTCTTCGCGATCTCATCCTCGTCACTAGCCATCTTGTGAAGGAGATTGAAGATCTGCTCAAGCGTAGCTGTCTGCTCACCCTTAAGACCTGTTGTTTCTGTGAGGTAGTTATATACGTTTTTGAGTCTGATGGACTCTTCAAGAAGGGACGTAATAACATCGGGCATTACTCTTGAGAAGCCGTATGTACGGTCCTCGTCAGGGGTACTACCTGTAAGCTTAAGAATTTCAAGATAGCAGTTGTTGATTACGGTGAGGGATTCACTAACCTGCTCGATCTGGCTACCCATATCACCGAGAACAACCTCAAGTCTTATAATGTGCTTACCCTCGGAAAGGTAGAACTGATAATCGGTATCGCCGTTACCGAGATTTCTTACCTGCCAATCCTCGTCAAAGTTGAAGTTACAGTAATTAGCTTCTTCAAAGGGAACCTTACCGTCGATATATACTCTTCTTGATACGAACATACCGCTAAGAAGGTTCTGCTTGAAACGAACGGGTATGTTGTAATAGCCTGCGGCGCCTTCGGGTACCTCAATTACGTATTCAACCCACTCGCCTACGTTCTGCCACTGTGTTCCGCCGATGGTGTTATACTTTGTAACCTTCGCGGACTGCTCGCCTGTAAGACCGCTTGTGATAGATGATGTTCTGTCATAAACGGGATATACGGTAACGTGGGAAACGTTAACGGGATTTTCACCCTCTATCTTACCTATCACACCCTTGGCGTTGTCGGTGTAAAGCTTGCGGTAATCCTCGTAGGAAATGTTTTCCTTTGCGGGAACAAGTCTGATAGCCTTGATTACAACGGACTCTCTTGAGCCTTCAAGAGTGATGGTGTTCTCGCCGGCCTCAAAGTAGAACTGGAAGGGATCGTTGTAATATCCGTTAGCATCCGAAATAGCGTACGTTGTCCACTTAGGCTCTGCGGACATGCTGGGACGGATATCGTTACCTCTTTCGTCGTCCTCGGGCTTACCGTCGTGCTCAAAGCTTTCCTTGCCGTCCTCGATTGTGTAATTGTATTTCCAGGTCTTTGTAAGGATAACGGAGCGGGCGCCTGCGAAAGGAACCTCGCCGTTAAGATAGAAAGCTCTTTCGATAGAAGTCTTCTTACCGCCGTCGTTCTGGCAATAGTCGATTTCGATTGTGTAAAGAGCGTTTGACGGAACGTTGAACGTCCAGCTTACGCTGCCAACCTCGGGGATGAGGAGGGCGTTGTTGATGCCATAGTGACCGTCCTTTTCGGAAACAGCCGCTGTGGTCTTGTCAGCGTCATAGTCGAGGATGTCGATTGTAATAACACTCTCGCCCTTCTTGACGTTGGCGTACTTCGCGTAGTACTTGGAGTAGGATATCGCGTTAAGGATATCGGTAACGTCATCAATGGACGACGTGCCGCCCTTATTCCCACTCTTGCCTGCGGAAGCAGCTGATACTGCCGTTATCATTGTACCGATGAGCATAACGATACAGAGCAATAACGCCAGCGCTTTTCTTGCTTTTGCTTTCATAAGAATTCCTCCGTTTTGCAAGTAATATCCCGCCGTTTCCAGCGGGATCGGATATATGTGATTATGCACAAATATAACCTTTTGTGTGTCTATTTTATCATAGAATCTCACCAAAGTCAAGGCGACTTTTCCTATATTTAATATAAGAAGAAAAAAATTATTCCACCCGTCTGACAAGCCAATACGTATATGTGAACAAATTGTGAACATAACTTCGAATTTTTTCATCAAGCAGTCAACAAATTCATTAAAAAAATCCCTTGATTTCAAACGTTTTTTTATTTGTCAAGTACTTTCCATATTAATTTTTTATAAATTTTATTTTTTTATCGCGTTGTGCAATTTGCACAATTTTGCATCCGATTTTTTGACATTAAAAAAATATGTAGATTTTTTGACGGTTTTGTGATTTTTTTGAAAAAATTTACATATTTTCAGCATTCCCTACGCTTTTATAACGTATTTTACAATTATTTGAAATAGTCTATTGACATTTTCGC
>JAZQLK010000205.1:0-7740 GCA_045542635.1 Eubacteriales bacterium | reverse complement strand
TGCGACAGAGGAAAGGTATCCTAAAACATTTTCAGCCCATATATAAATTTTTTTACTCCCGTAGCCCGCCTTAGGTACATCTATTCCCCATTCCAGATCACGGGTTATGGCTCTGTCGCGGAGTCCCTCCTTTATGTATCTGCTTGTAAAGGAAATAGCATTTTTTCTCCAATACGGATGGCTTTTAAGTAGCTCCGTAAGCTCCCCCTCAAGCTTTGAAATCAGTAAAAAAAGTTGTGTTGTTTCCACAAAGTCCGGCTCTGTACCGCACTCCGAGCATATAGGCTCAAAAACGCTTTCCGAATCCAGAACCGCTCCGCAATATAAACATTGATCAGCTTGTGTTCTTTTACCGCAGTGGGGACAAGCTCCTACGACCAGCCTGTCGGAAAGAGCCTTGCCGCAGGTGTGACAATACGCCGACTTTACAGTTCTTTCCTCAATATAACGGCTTTCATACAGTTTTTTGTGAAATTCGGTTACAAATCTTTTGTGATAATCATCAGTGGTTTTGGTATACAAATCATAATAAAATCCCAATTTTTCACACACCTCACAAAATTCTCTGTGATATTTGTCTGAAATTTCAAGAGGCGATAAACCCTCTTGCCTTGCTCTTATGGTTATGGGCGTTCCGTGACAGTCACTTCCCGAAACATAAAATACATTTTCTCCCCTTGCTCTGAAATAACGGGCTAAAATATCTCCCGGGAGAAGTGCCGATAAATGCCCGATATGGAGCGAGCCGTTAGCATATGGCCACGCTCCACCTATTACAATGTTAGTCATAATAAATACCTCATTTCTTTAGTTTAGTAACACTTTTTTCTTGTTAAGAAATAAAAAACACTCTCACCCCCTCAAATAAACGAAAGGGACGAGAGCGACGCTCCGTGTTACCACCCTATTTCACCTACTCCTCGCGGTAGCAGGCCTTATCAAGTTCGGATAGGAAATGATCTATCGAAACTTTATCGCTATCACGGGCGAACCCGACGCAGCCTAACCGTAACGGCTCAGTGCGTAGCTCGGAGACCATGTTCGGCAAAGTCGTCCTTATCCATTCTCAGCGCATCCGAAAGCGGATGATGGATTTCTCTGTAAAGGCATTGTTTACTTACTCTTTCTCGTCATTGCTGTTGGTTTGATTTTAACACAACGTTTCATTTTTGTCAATATAAAAATCAAATATCCCTAAAAAAGAGCAGATATCCCTGAACACCGAAATATCCGCTCAAAAAAAATCACAAAAGAGGCGCGAACAATCGAGCAATAGAACGGACAAATCTTGCGAAAATTCCGACCTTAAGCTTCTCTAATCTTACTTCCTCGCATTTTTCTATCGTATCGTTTATATCGCTGTATATATCGTCTATACAATCACATTTGTAAAGCCATACGCCATTTTCAAAATGGTGAACAAGGCTTCTATAATCCAAATTCACGGTACTTATTACCGCATATTTATTATCGCTTATTATAATCTTTGCGTGAATAAAGCCGGGAGTATATTCAAATATCCTGACACCCGCTCTGATAAGTCTTGAATAATAGCTTCTTGTCAGGCTGAAAACAAGCTTTTTATCAGGTATTTGAGGAGTTATTATACGAACGTCAACCCCACGTAGCGCCGTGTTTTCTATGGAAGCACAAAGCTCATTGTCGATTATAAGATAAGGAGTGGTAATATATACGTAATCCGTAGCTGAAGCAAGAACACTTTGAATTATACATTTACTCACGTTTCTTAAATATATGGGGCGCGGTCCGTCTCCAAACGGAATAACGTATCCGCTTTGACCGCATCCGCACGATGGATAAAGCTCTTTCGGGTACTCTTCTGATTTTTTGTAATTCATTTCAAAATCTGTAATAAACAGCTCCGTGAGTCCCCATACCGCTTCACCCTCAATCCTTACTCCAACGTCCTTCCAATGTCCAAAGCGTTTTTTTCTGTTAATATATTCATCCGCAACATTTACCCCGCCCGTGTAACCTATATAACCGTCTATAACCGTTATTTTTCTATGATTTCTATTGTTGAATTCACTGTCAAGCTGTCCCTTAAGTCTTGAAAACGGAGTTGCTCTTATTCCCCATTTTTCAAGTGTCCTTGCATAATTTCCGGGTAACGTCCTCATACATCCTATATCATCATACAAAACGCGTACGTCGACTCCGCATTTAGCCTTACTTTTAAGTATTTCGATGACGGAGTCCCAAAGCTCTCCCTCTTCTATTATAAAATACTCCATAAATATAAACCGTTTAGCCCTTTTAAGATCTTCAATCAGGGATGCAAACAAATTTTCTCCAAGAGTAAAATATTTAACCTCCGTATTTACAAACATATGACTATCAGATATGTCCGAAAGCATTTTCGCCTGTCCGTATGCCACCTTATCCGATTCCTTCAAGCGTAAAAACAGCTTTTCATCGTCAACGCTTATCTTACGCATTTTCGCCCTCTCAAGTCTCTTTACGTGCTTTTTCTGTAGCTTTCTCGAATAAAATATCAAGTAAAGCATAAATCCCGCTATCGGCAAAATAAGTACGAAAAGCAACCACGGAATTTTATAATCCGGATTATCGTCTGACGCAATAATTTTTATTACGCATCCTACCTCCGTAGCCCAGGCAAGCACGTAAAAATACGGTACATAATAGCAAAGAATCGTAACAATACTTATTACGGCTATTATTTCAAATACCGTGATCATCATAGCGATAATATATCTTACAGGTATATAATCTATTTCGTTTACAATTTCCTTTTTGCCTGCCTTGTATTTGTATATTCTTTTCATAATATCCCCCACGCAAAAAGGGCTGATTTAAGATCAGCCCGACAGATTTACTTGTTTTTTACGGATTTTACAAAATCAATACGCTCGTTAGCCGCAGCCGTTCTCTCCTTTGCGGCGGCAATCTGCGCTTCTCTTTCCTTCTGCATCAATGCCTGTCTTTCGGAGGGAGTCATTTTTGCTTCCTCCCAGCTTGCCCTTGCTTCAGTCTTGGCAGCCTCGAAATTTGCCTTATCAACCTCGTGCTGCGCCTTGGTGCTTGCTTTCATATCTGCAAATGCCTTCTTAAAAAAATTCTTGATTTTTCCCATTTTAAATTCTCCTTACTAAATGTTTTCAATTATTTGTTAAGTATGCTGTCGGAAATTTCGAATATCTTTTCCGAATATTTCTTTTTTCTTTTGTCAAGAAGCCTGTCGTGTAAAAGCTTAGTTACGGATACCATTCCGATACCCAAAAGTCCTACTAAAATACCGGGAATCATAAGATCTCCTATAACCCTCATAGCAAGACACATTCCCGTGCCGAGAACAAGAGAGCCTACCGTACCAAATACGTATGAAAACACCTTTACGGGGCGCTTAACGCTCTTGTCAAGCTCCTTAAGTCTGTCAATTTCGGTAATTTCCTTTGCCTCGTACTGATTTCTGATTCTTTCTGCCATTCTTTCTTCGTTTGTCATTTCTATTCCTCCATATTTTTGTTTGATTTAGTTTACGGTGATATTATACACATAGGTTGTTTTCGAAACGCTAATAAACCGTAAGTGTTTTGAAAAAGAATTGTAAAAAAAATGTAAAAGCAAAGGCTTGCCAAGCTCTTACGAGATTTTGGCAAGCCTTTTTCTTTTATTTCATATTCAAAATTTCATCGGAAAGCTTCAGTATTTCCTCTCCGTATTTTTCCTTGTTTCTTTTCATCGTCACAAGGAATATAGGATAAGCCGCCGCCACGGGCACAGCTCCTACAATGCATACGATTATTCCAAACACCGTAATGCTCCATACAAGGATCATGGAAAGTCCAAGTCCGAAGATAAGCGTTCCCATAACTCCCACTATCAAGGATAGTGTCATTGAAAAGTTCTGCACGAAGCTGTCAAGACGTCTTATTCTTTCGAGCTTTATTTCCTTTTCCGTTTTACCCTCGTATTGCCTTTTTATCTTCTCTATTTCCCGTCTTTCAGCCTCCGTAGGCGCTACGTAGCTGTATTCAAATTCATTTTTGTTCATTTATATTCTCCGATTTTATTCTTTTTATTTCTTTAAAGCCCTTTATTATCATCAATATCGCAACCGAATACGTTAAAATACTTACAAAGCTTCCCGTTAACGTATTCATAAGTGAATTATTGATCTCCCCTTTGGAAAACGCCCATAGCATAGCAGTCTGTAACGCAAGAATAGATACGGCACCGTCAACAAGGCTTATATTTCTGATTGCCTCTGTAACAATATCGGATTGCTTATGCGCCTTAACAAAATTGTTAATAGCCATACCTATCTTCACAAAGGTGTATAGTGCCGACGCATATATCATAATTCCGCTGTAAGCAAAGCCTTTCCCCTCAAAAATCATTTGAGCAATAGCTACCGATAGAGCAACGTTCATTAGTAAAAGTAAAATTCCGCTTTTTAAATAGACCTTGGCATTTTTCAGTTGAAATGCGCTGTCGTATTTTTTGTAACGAAGGAGTACACCGCCTCTTATAACCGTAAGAAAAATATAATAAGCAGCAAGTGAGCCGTACCACACGGATCTTACCATTAGTCCCATTATACCGTTAAAGATTCCGTAAAGCACGCTTAAGGAAAACGATACAAGTCCGCCTACAAACGTTCGGAAGCCAAAGCTATCAATAAGCTCACGCGTAAATTTACCCGAGCGCACAAGCGCCGAGACCCCTTTTTTTATTTTGTGTCGGTATATAACTAACGTATAGGTAGTATATCCAAGGGATGTTGCCGCGAAAGCGTAAACAATAAAGTTAACGTATCCTTGAGAGCGCAAAGCCAACACCGTTGATATAACGATCAATACCGCCGTTATCGGGTAAAGCACCGCAAGAAATCCTTTTCCGGGCTTTTTTAGCAGATCACAAATTTTCTTCATTGGCAGGTACCTTAAGGATAATGGTAAAAACGCTTCCCTTTCCAAGCTCGCTCTTTACGGATATTTCACCGCCAAGAATGTCTATTACCTTTTTTACAAGAGGTAGCCCGAGTCCGTTTCCCTCTCCCGAATGAGAGGTATCTCCCTGATAGAACTTTTCAAAAATATGCTCTCCTGTTTTCCTTGAAATTCCGCATCCCGTGTCCTTAACCGATACGACAACACAGTCTATATGCTCCTTCAGTGTTACGGTAATGCTTCCTCCGGGCTCCGTAAATTTCATAGCGTTGGAAATCAGATTATTCCACACTATTTCAAGATAGCTTGGACATGAATATATCACGGTATCGTCAAAATCACACTCAACGGTAAGATCCTTTTCCTCAATTATGTTTTCGTAATTAAGTACTGCATCAGACAGCATCTTAGTAAGATTTATTTTTTCATACTCCATAATGACGTCTTGATTTTCAAGCTTATTGAGCTTCAGAATATTGGATATAAGATCTGTAAGCCTGCGTGACGCCTGCTTAACCGTTGAAACGTATCTTTGCCTTGTATCCGTATCAAGACTTTCATCCTGCAAAAGCGATACGTAATTCTGAATAACCGCCAAAGGAGTTTTCAACTCGTGAGAAACGTTTGATATAAAATCAGTTTTAAGCACAGCGCTTTTTTCAAGGGCATCTGCCATTTTGTTAAGATCCTCCATAATGGCATCGTAACCGTTATATTGAGAATATTTATGCTCAAGCTCAATCCTTACGAAAAAATCTCCCGCCGTTATCTTTTCCGTCGCTTCAAGTATTTTTTTTACAGGTCTGTCAACCATTATCTTTCGCCTTATATAGTCTATTACTGTACAAAGCGCGGATAACATAAAAATAAGGATAAGAACCAAAATAGCGATAAGACCCTTATTTGAGGTTCTTTCCTCAATATAATCAAAGACAAGGATAGCGATCTGCATCACAAGAGCGATAAGTACAAAAAATGCAAGCACGCCCGATACCGAAATCGTACTGCACCGTCTGTTATTCTTCATTTCAACACCGCCTTATAACCGAGTCCGTGAACCGTCAGTATTTCAAAGCCGTCGCATAAGGACGTCTTATCTCTTATCTTTGCCATATATACGTCAACCGTTCTTGAAGTAGCCGAGGAATCGTAATCCCAGAATTCCTCCATAAGAGCAGAACGTGTAAAGGTCTTTCTTGGATACGAAAGAAGCTTAAAGAGTATATCGAACTCACGTACGGTTAGCTGTATCTCCTTTCCGTCAACCGTCGCAGTTCTTTCCTCCGTATTCATAATAAAATTTCCTATCTTAATTTTCTTATCCGTTTCTATTCCCGCGCGACGAAGCACCGCGTTTATTTTAAGAAGCAAAACATCCATATCGAAGGGCTTGGTAACGTAATCGTCGATTCCTATGGAATATCCAAGCATCTTCGAGGGCTTATCGTCCTTGGCGGTCATAAAAATTATCGGAATGCCCTTATCAAAGCTTCTTATGCTTTCGGCAAGCTCAAAGCCGTCTGATTTCGGCATCATAATGTCTGTAAGCAGCATATCGTACTTAACTCTTTCCGTTGCAAGAAGCGCTTCCTCACCGTCAAAGCAAGAGGTAACCTCGTACCCTGCATTGCGCAATGAGTATGAAACAAATCTATTCAAATCCTTATCGTCCTCTGCCACAAGTATACGTATCATAACACTTCCTCCTCTTTTTCTCTATTGTATCATAAAGCATCCGTATTTGCAAAAGGTTATAGTTTTGTTAACAAAATGTAAATAAAAAAGACAGGACAAGAATAAAAAGGAGGTTATCACTTTTATTCTTGCCCTAATTTTTATTAAATTGTATTATACTATTGTACGTATACAGGATACGTCTTGCTTTTTACTGCTCGTTATCCTCAAGTCCGCGGTTCCATTCCATACTTGCAAATCCCGCCGTCAAACCGGGAAGATCCTTTGAAATATTAGTTGCGTTCAAGGAGGGATCAGTAACGTCAACCTGTATGGAAGCGGAACCTGATCCTAATCTTACGCTCCAGCCCTCTGTATTTTCAAAGGTTACGCTGTTTAAGGATTCGCAGCCGTAGAATGCCCATACGCCTATTTTCTTTACGCTTTCGGGAATATATACGGTTTCTAATGTAACACAGTTAAACAATGCAAGACCTTGGATATATTCAAGACCGTCAGGAATTATAACCTCTGTAAGAGGCTCGCCGTTTAAGTACATATTTACCTTAGCATCGTACTTCAAGGGACTGCTGTTAAGACTGTTGATCTGTATTCTGCACCAGGAGTCCAAATCGGTTAAATACACATTTACAATGGAATTACAGTTTTTAAACGCATCCACCTCAAATTCGGTAATACCCTTGCCAATTGTAATGTCAGTCAGAGCCTCGCAATTTTCAAAGGCTCCTTTACATATTTTCGTAACGCCGTCGGGAATTATCACGCTCTTTAATGAGATACATCCCGAGAAGGTGTAATTGTCAATTAAGGTAATTTCCTCGGGTAATACTATGCTCTCAAGGGCGATACAGTCAAAAAACACGCTCTTTCCAAGGCTTGTTACGGTGCTTGGAATGTTTATTTCCGTAAGAGCCGAGCAATCTCTGAATGCTCCCAAGCCTATTTCTTCAAGTCCAGACGAAAGCTCTACTCTTTCAAGGGATACGCAATCTCTGAATGCATATTCGCCTATGGCTAAAACGCCCTCCGGGACCGTTACCGATATAAGATCCGCTCTTCCCGCAAGTGCGTAGCTATAAAGGGAATATTCCTCTCCGTTATAGCTTTCGGG
>JAZQLK010000204.1:0-2024 GCA_045542635.1 Eubacteriales bacterium | reverse complement strand
AGACCCCAGAACCCTTGGCGCATATGAGGACATCGAAATGCCCGACGCATTCAAGATCGACGACAGCGCAGTTGTAATGCCCGCATCCCCCGAGGAGGCAAAGGACCTTGAGGTTCTCCGCGGCCCCAACATCAAGCCCTTCCCCGAAACACATCCTCTTGAAGATAAGATCACGGCTAACCTTACCCTTAAGGTTGGTGATAACATAACAACGGACCACATTATGCCCGCAGGCGCAAAGATTCTTCCTTACCGTTCAAATATCCCCTTCCTTTCAAAGTTCTGCTTTGCGGTATGTGATGAAAATTTTGCAACACGTGCAAAGGAATTCAAGTCAAATATTATTGTTGGCGGCTCAAACTACGGACAGGGCTCATCCCGTGAGCATGCAGCTCTCGTACCTCTTTACCTCGGCGTAAAGGCGGTAATTGCAAAGAGCTTTGCAAGAATCCATACGGATAACTTAATCAACGCGGGTATCCTTCCCCTTACCTTTGCCAACCCCGACGATTACGATAAGCTTAATCAGGACGATACACTCGTGCTTGATAATCTTTTCGAGGGTATGAAGAGCGGTAAGATCACTCTTAAGGTAAGAGATATGGAAATTCCCCTTGAGTACAATTATACTGACCGTCAGACAGAGATAATCAAGAAGGGCGGACTTCTTGCTTACACAAAGGGCGAATGATCTGTAATTTTAAAACGATTTAAGACATATACTATAAAAAAAGAAGAGGAGAAAAATAATGGCACTTTCTGAAAAAATTCTTAAAACCTACGAGCTTTGGCGTACAAACGAGTTTTTCGATAAGGAAACAAGGGACGAGCTCAATGCAGGTCTTGATGAAAAGGAAATTGAGGATCGCTTCTGGAGAGATCTTGAATTCGGTACGGGCGGACTTCGCGGCGTAATGGGGGCAGGTACAAACCGTATGAACAAGTACATTATCAGAAAAGCGACACGAGGCTTTGCAAATTACCTTCTCGATAAATATGGCGCAGACGTTTCCAAGGGCGTAGCTATCGGCTACGATTCAAGAAACAATTCCGACTCCTTCGCTAAAGAGGCAGCTCTTGTTATGGCGGCAGCAGGCATCCCCGCTCACCTTTATGATGAGCTTGAGCCTACTCCTGTTCTTTCCTTCACGGTAAGAGAGCTTGGATGCGTAGGCGGTATCGTAGTAACCGCAAGCCACAACCCAAAGGAATATAACGGCTATAAGGTGTATGATGAAACAGGCTGTCAGGTCCTTATCGACGATGCTAACAAGATCATTTCCTACGTAAACGCTATTGAGGATATTACTGCAATTCCCGTAGCAGACGAGGCTGAGGCAAGAGCAAAGGGTCTTGTTAAGTCAATTTGCCCCTGCGTTCTCGACGCATTCTGCAATGCTGTTAAATCACAGGCTCACGATATCGGCGAAAAGAGCGCTAAGATCGTATACTCACCCCTTCACGGCACAGGTAACGTTCCTGTTCGCCGTGTGCTTGCCGACCTCGGCTACAACGTAACGGTTGTTAAGGAGCAGGAAATTAAGGACGGTAACTTCCCAACAGTAATCTCTCCCAACCCCGAAAATGCAGAGGCTCTCGCTATCGGATGTAAGCTTTGCGAGGAGATCGGCGCTGATATTATGCTGGGCACAGACCCCGACTGTGACCGCGTAGGTATTGCGGTTAATACAGGCAAGGGTATGAAGCTCTTTACAGGTAACCAGGTTGGCGCACTCCTTGTTGATTATGTGATCAAGATGAACAAGGACAAGATAAATGATAAGTCCACGGTTATAAAGACCATCGTTACAAGTGAGCTTGGCGCCCAGATAGCGAAGCTTAACGGCTGTAACATTATAGAGGTTCTTACAGGCTTCAAGTTCATCGGCGATAAGATGAATATGTTTGAGAAGAAAGGTAACGGAGAATACGTTATCGGCTATGAGGAAAGCTATGGCTACCTTGTTGGTACACACGCAAGAGATAAGGACGCTGTTGTTGCTTCTATGAAGTCGGGAGGCCAA
>JAZQLK010000203.1:0-1876 GCA_045542635.1 Eubacteriales bacterium | reverse complement strand
CCGTTTTCGTGCAATCGGTCAAGAGCTAGCCTTGCGCCGTTGCTGATTCTAAAGTGATTCATCATCATTTACACATTTCAAGGAAGGCAGCCTTGTCTATAACCTTAACGCCGAGGGCTTGAGCCTTATTAAGCTTTGAGCCTGCCTCCTCGCCTGCCAAAACGTAATCGGTCTTCTTTGATACGGAGGAGGACACCTTGCCGCCCCTCGCCTTTATCATTTCCGACGCCTCATCCCTTGTCATATTTTCAAGAGTACCTGTAAGAACGAAGGTAAGACCCTCAAGCTCGTTGCTCTTCTCCTTTATTTCCTCGCTTGTAACAACTCCCGCAGACCGGAGCTTGGAAATTATATATCTTGTGGATTCCTTTTTGAAAAATTCAACCACGCTCTGCGCCATTACAAGACCAAAATCCTCGATTTCCGTAATTTCGTCCACAGTAGCGTCGTATATTGCCTCTATCGAGCCGAATTTCGAGGCAAGCTCTGCGGATGCAACCTCACCTATATGACGGATTCCCAAGGCGTAAATAAGTCTGCCAAGGCCCGAGGTCTTTGACGCTTCAACGGAGGAAATGAAGTTCTCCGCGCTCTTTTCACCCATCCTGTCAAGAGCAGCTATTTCTTCCTTATTAAGATAATAAAGGTCTGACGCGTCGTGTATCAGATTATTATCAAGGAGCGCCTTTATAAGCTTTCCGCCTACTCCGTCTATGTTCATAGCCTTCTTAGATGCGAAATGCTCGATATTTCTTGCAAGCTGAGCGGGACACGCAGGGTTAGTGCAACGGAGAGCGCCTAACGTGAAATCCTCACCGTCGTCAATAAAGTCCTTTGCATCGTCGTAGGTAAGGCTTCCGCCGCAGGAGGGACACATATCGGGCATTTTGTAGGGCTCCTCACTGCCGCATCTGTCCTCCTTTACGGAGGATACCACCTCGGGAATAATATCTCCCGCCTTCTGTACGATTACGTTATCGCCTATTCTTATGTCTCTGTCTCTTATTATATCAATGTTATGAAGGGTAGCTCTTGAAACCGTTGTACCCGCAAGTTTAACGGGTTCCAAAACCGCGTTGGGGGTAAGCACGCCGGTGCGTCCCACCTGTACAACAATATCAAGAAGCTTGGTTTTCTTCTGCTCGGGGGGATACTTATACGCAACCGCCCATTTCGGCGTGCTGGTTCCCTCTCCAAGCTCCTTACGCTTTTCAAGAGAATTTACCTTAATTACCGCCCCGTCTATGTCATAAGGAAGGCTTGCTCTTTTATCTCCCAGAGATTTTACCGCATTTATGATCTCGTTTTCGTCGGAGCTTACGCAAAGCATAGGTATGGGCTTAAAGCCAAGCTCTCCGATTTTGTCAATGGTTTCCTTGTGAGTTGTTACCGAGCTGTCGTCAAAGGAGCCGCTCTGATAGTTGAAAACGAAAATATCAAGTCCTCGCTTTGCGGTTTCCTTGGAGTCAAGACAACGGAGCGAGCCTGCCGCCGCATTTCTGGGATTTGCCCACAAGGCATCTCCCTCCTCCTCCTTCTGTCTGTTCAGCTTCTCAAAGGATGCGTGGGGCATAAATACCTCGCCTCTTACGGTAATGTCAATGGGGGACGTAAGCTCCAAGGGAATTGAACGGATGGTTTTTACGTTTTGCGTAACGTTTTCGCCAACGTCTCCGTTTCCTCGTGTTGCTCCTACCGCAAGAATACCCTTTTCGTACTTAAGCGACACGCTGAGTCCGTCGATTTTCGGCTCTACGGAAAACTCCGTGTCATCCCCCGTTTCCGTCTTTACCTGACGGATGAATGAGGAAAGAGCGTCAAAATCGAACACGTCGGTAAGGCTTCCCATTCTTACCTCGTGCTTTACCTTTTCAAA
>JAZQLK010000202.1:0-4251 GCA_045542635.1 Eubacteriales bacterium | reverse complement strand
ATGATATTCTCCAATTCTTTTGATTATCTTTGATTAACTTTTATTGATTTTAATTCCCATTCCTCTGCCTATAAATCTCTTTCAGATCCTCGGTTACCTTAAGGTTTGACATATCTTTTTTCTGCGGCACGGCCTACGACTCTAATCAATCCCTCGTCGCGCATTTGCTTTGCGAGAGTGAAGGCGCGTGTTTTCTTCAGCCCAAGAAGCTCTTGTATCTCGATATCGGTAATTTGTCCGTTTTCTTCAATATAATCAAGTATCTTCTTCATCTGTGCCGTAGTAACAGGTACTCCTTCTTTTGCAGTCGCGCGGTTCATATTGGGAAGAATAATTTTGAAGGTGTTTGACGTTACCTCAATTCTCGGCTGCTCGGGGCAGCTCGCATACAGATTATAAATCTTACGGATTCCTGTGCCATAGGATTCAATCAAATGCAGACGGTGGAAGATATCGGCAAGGTTCTTGTTTCTCGGCTGCGAAATTCCGCTACGGATATCATCGGGAGAGAGTCCGGGCAACAAACCACCGATGGAGATAAACTCCATTTCTTTATCGTTCACGTTAATAATAATGCTACCACTGAAGCTGTAATCTCGGTGTACGAGCGCATTAAGTAATGCCTCGCGGAGGGCTTCTTCGGGATAATCAACCTTTTCGATGCGTTCAAGACCTTTGAATGTAGCGGTTGTTCTATTGCAGAGGGCAAGATATGCGAAAGTGCTATCAAGCTGTTCGAATATTGAACCACCGAATTCCTTGCTATCACGGAACTTAGTGTTTCCTTCGTCTGCGAACACTGCTACCTTTGTGGTATGTGCGCACTGATCGGAAATAATGAGTGCAAGGTTACTATACAGTTCATCCCCTTGCATCGTGATACCAAGGGTACGATATTTTGCTTTGGAAAATTCGATGTTATAACGCTTGAACGCTTCTTTAGCGCTTTTGAATGAAAGTTCCTGTTCCATAGAACGCATAGATTCAAAGGTATCTCCATCCGATTCCTTGATCATTGCTCGAATCTGTTCGGGAGAAGCGGGAACGGAAGATGTTCCTTGACGAACGAACACGCCACTTGGCTTCAGTCCTTTTGATTTCAAATAGTATGGCTTATACGAACCTTCTCCCACGGTGATGCGAGCCACGCGATTTTCCTGAATGGTGTATTTTACGAACATGGTCACATCGGGCATAATGGCATCTCGGATGCCATTTGTAATCCGCGTATAATTTTCATCAACGTTATTTATGCCTACAGCGTTTCCGGCGTTGTCAATTCCAATATAAATAACGCCGCCGTCCGTATTTGCAAAGGCGATTACCTCTTTATAGATCTCGTCTGTAAACTGCAGTTTAAATTCAATATTTTCGGTTTCAAAGGTCATATCGACACCTCCAATAATATGTTGATTATATTATATGCCGAAAATTCGCTTTTGTCAAGCGAATGGAGCGAATTTTCAGCGAATTTTCGTTTTCGATGTGAATTTCGTTAGGAATTTTACATGCTTTTTCTAACGGCGGAAGGAAAGAAATATATCCATTCCACCTTGAACTCTCGGCGGCTTTATGGCTTAATAATGCCAACAACTTAATCCGTTGCGGCGGATTTGGCGGACATGATGTGGCTTGCCACGGGGCTCGAATCTCTCATTATTTCAAATTTTAATAAACATATCTCCGCAAGTTATAAACGCTCCGTTTAGTTTTTATTGCTTTTCGGTATGTGTACAGGATATAATAGATATGATACAATGTATTTACGGTACCGAAAACAAATTTACGGAGGACTGTTATGGCAAAAACAATCGGACAGATTATTAAGGAGTTAAGAAGACAGAAGGGAATAACCCAGGAGGAGCTGGCGGAGATGATGTACGTAACGCCCCAGGCAATTTCCAAATGGGAAAGGGACGTGGGTTATCCCGATATAACGCAGCTCGTACCCCTTGCGGACGCTTTTGGAGTTTCCACCGACGTGCTTTTGAATCACGAGGGCGGGGAGCAAGACGTAGATATTGAAAAGTATGGCGAAAAGAGCTTTGAGCTTGCCCACAAGGGCTTAATAGACGAAAGGATCTCTCTTTGGCGTGAAGCGATACAAAAATATCCGCGAAGCTACGTTTGCTTATATAATCTTGCAGATGCAATCTGGTCAACGCTTCACAGAAATAAATACAGTAATGAAGCAAAAGAGGCTAATGCAAAGGAAACCATAGCGATTTGCGAAAGAATAGTAAAAGAATGTAAAGATAATGATATAAGGAGCAGCGCCTTGCAATTACTTGTTTACACCTACGGTGACGGACGCTTTTCCTGCGCAGATGAGAAAAAGGCGGTAGAATATGCGTATATGGCGGACGGACTTTACTGTTGTCGGGAGATGCTGTTGGAGCACGCGTATTTTACCGAGGACGGCGAAATAGAAGGGGAGAGAGTAAATCAAAGAAACACCTTAAGCTTTGTAGATCTTCTTTCACAAAACATAGTTTACCGTCAGTACGATACGGAAAAGGATAAGATTTTTGCTCACGAAACTGCGCTTAAAATATGGAACGCTTTATTCTATGACGGAAATTTTCTTTTCTATCATTGCAGATTAGCCTTTATTCACACCCGTCTTGCGGGATGCTACGCAAGGGAGCAGGATAAGGAAAGGACTATTGAAAATCTGAAAATGGCGTATTATCACGCAAATAAATACGATACAATACCTGAAAAGATAGCGTATACGCAAGTATTCTTCTCCTTGGTAGAGGGCGGCTCCCATAGTACGTCAAAAAATTATACCGAAACAAATACTGAGCTGTTTTTGAACACTTTAAATGACAGCTGCTATGACTTTATACGGGACGAGAAGGAATTCAAGGAGCTTTTTAAATAAAAACCGCGGAGAGTGTCTGTAATTTACACTCTCCGCTATTTTTATTTTTATTTTTCTATTTTCTTTAAGCTATCCTTTTTCAGTTCCTCACGCAAGGTACGTGTCCACGGGGAAAAACCGCAATTTTCGGTACCGTATGTAAGATTTTCGTCAAATTCTCGCTCTATCCAGCTTGAAAGGGGCGCTTCGTTATGGGAAATTAAAGCCTCCGCATTGTCAAGCGCCTTGTATAATTTTGCTTCGGGGGTGGAAAGAGCGTTCATTTCGTCAAAGAGGGAGGTAAGCTCATCTCTTTCTTTCGGGGGGAGTGTGGATAAAAGGGAGCTTACAGCCACGCCTTCGGCTCTTTCGTTATCCTCGGTTTTCAAAAATGCGGGGATATCTCCCGTTATGGCTTCACCGAAATCGTGAATCAGGCACATTTTAATAACCTTATCTGTATCAAGCTCGGGATATTCGTTTTTACAAAGCATAGCCATAACCGCAAGCCGCCAGGAATGCTCCGCAACGGACTCCTGCCTTCCGCTTGACGTCCAGGAGTGACGGGTGTTGCATTTAAGCTTTTCTATAATATTCATAAATTCGATGAATTTTCTTTGTGTCATATCAAAGCCTCTTCAAAGCAGATTTCAAGTAATTCTTCAAAGGAGTAAACCTGTTCTCCTGTGTAATTTTCACTAAAGCGGTTAAACAATACAGAGTTAATTCCAAGTTCCTTCGCGGCGGTGATGTTCGGTATGCTATCATCAATAAACAGACACTCCTCGGCGCTTTTGCCGATTTTGTTTAAGGTAAGCTCATATATTTTGGGGTCAGGCTTTCTTATACCCACATTGCCGCTGACTATTTTATCCTTAAAGTACTTATCCAAGCTATAATGCTTCATTATATATTCGTTCCATTCGGACACATTCGTTGATAATAAAACCAAATCAAACCTTTTATAAGCTCTTTCAGCAAAAATGTAAAATTCCTTGTCAACGGACAGATAATTTTCAATATAGTTCTTCATATGGAACTCGGGATTTTTAAATCCGAGCAATGATAAAAATTCATTTGACGTCAGTTTACCGTAGCCTGCTTTTGTAAAAAGACGTTCTTCATTGAATAATTTATTTAATCTTTCGTGCTCGGAATTGTCAAAATGTTCATATACGTAGGGAACAAAATTTCCCGTTCTTTCCTTCAATATAACACCGTACATATCAAGAATTAAAGTTGTTTTATTCGGCATCTTTAGGCTTCCTCTCTTGATTTATGAGAAAATTTTACCACGCAGACAGAGAAGTCCCTGTCTGTCCCTCGCGGCGAATCGTAAAAGTACTTTAACCCATTCTGTTTTAAATTGGATTTGCTTAATCATT
>JAZQLK010000201.1:0-5429 GCA_045542635.1 Eubacteriales bacterium | reverse complement strand
TGGGGTTGGTTATAGCACAAAGAGAACCGATGTGTTTAAGTAAACCACCCATAAAGTAGTGTGCTGTTTCGCTAAGGTTTGAGTATCCGTTATCGTCGGAGAATACGGGTTCGCCATCTTTAAGAAGGAGCATATGAACGTGCATACCGCTTCCTGCCTCGCCGTAAATAGGCTTGGGCATAAAGGTAGCCGTTTTGCCGTACTTGAGAGCCGTATTGTGAATGATGTACTTTATCATCATTGTAGCATCTGCCATTGTGGACATCTTACCAAGCTGAGGCTCAATCTCAAACTGACCGGATGCCGCAACCTCGGGATGATGGTAATTTATCTCAATACCCATATCCTTCATATGGAGGCACATTTCACTTCTTGCCTCGTAAGCCTTGTCAAAGGGCTTTGCGATATGGTAAGCCTTCTGCTTGGGTACTACGCATCCGAAGCCCTCAGTTGCGCTGTTCCAATAGGATTGCTGTGTATCAAGTGTAACTCCGATAGAGTTAGGCTGAACCTCCCAGCCAACGTTATCGAAAAGATAGAATTCAAATTCGGGAAGAATAAGCATTGTGTCAGCAACTCCGCAGTCCTGCATATATTTTTCAGCCGCAAGAACTATGTTACGGGGGTACTGTGCAAGGGGCTTGTTTTCAGGGCTTGCTATAACCATAGCATTACCTGTCATAGAAAGAGTGGGGATTTCGCAGAAGGGGTCGATAACGGCTGTGTCAAGGTCGGGAATAAACACCATATCGCTTTTTTCAACTACCGCGTAGCCGTAGTTTGAGGCATCAAAGCCGATACCGCTTTTTACAGTGTCCTCAGAAAAGTTCACCGCGGGGATGGTTACGTGTCTGAACTGACCGTTGATATCAACCATCTTGAAATCAACCATTTTAATACCGTTTTCCTTGATGAGCGCAAGAATATCCTGTACGTTTTTTGCCATAAAGCATTTCCTCCAAAGTTTTTATACATTTATTATAACAAATAATTTATTATTCGTCAAGAGTCGATATTTTATACTGTAATTTCATTATAATCAGATATTTTGTTGATTTGCCGTCCTTTTTATGATATAATTAAAAAAAACGATTAAATGGAGAAAAATATGAAAATATATGACATTTCCCAGGAGGTTTTCTCCTGCAGCGTTTACTCCGGAGATCCAAAGCCGACAGGCAGGAGCATTTTATCAATAGATAAGGGAGATGCGTGCAATCTTACAGAGCTTACAATGTGCGCTCATAACGGTACCCACGTAGATGCTCCTTATCATTTTATAAATGACGGCTTAAAAATAGACGAGCTTCCCATAGAAAAGCTTGTTGGCTACGCTCTCGTTGCGGAGCATAACGGAGAGGTGTACGGAGAGGACGCGGAGAAATTTATAAATAAAGCAAGAAATGTCCAAAATAAATCGGTAAATAAAATTCTTATAAAGGGCAATGCAACCGTTACCTATGATGCGGCAAAGGTATTTGCAGGTGCGGGACTTGACCTTGTCGGTAACGAATCACAGACAGTGGGACCCAATGATGCGCCCAAGCAGGTGCATTTAGAATTACTTGGTGCTAATGTAATACTTTTAGAGGGTATAAGACTGTCAAGCGTACCCGAGGGAGTATACTTACTAAGCGCTGCCCCCTTGAATTTGGGTGGATGCGACGGTTCACCCTGTCGGGCTGTTCTTATTGATTTATAAAAATTTGAAGGAGATAAAATATGAAGGATAAGAGTAAAAAGAGAAGTATATTCGTAATATTATCTATGATATTGAACGTTATGCTCAGTCTTTCTGCGATAATTTTCATCTATATGCTTTGGGGTAATGAATACAGGTATGAGGACTACTTCCTTTTGATTATTGTTGCATCCGGAGTTATTATGTACCTTTCCTATATATTTCACGTTTTCGTTCACGAATCGGGACATATGCTTTTCGGATGGCTTACGGGATACAGATTTGTTTCTTTTAAGATATTCAATGTAGTATTAGTTAGAATCAAAGGGAAAATAAAACGTAAAAAAGCAGTAATAATTCCGGGTATATTAGGTCAGTGTATTATGTCACCGAAAAAAATAAAAAACGGCAAGGCGCCATTCGTTATTTTTAACCTTGGAGGCTCCCTTCTGAATTTTATTGTCGGCGGCGTATTTCTTGCTCTTTATTATGCGTTATACGATTTTCCGTTTCTTTGCCTTGTAATGATTACCTTTGCTATAATAGGCTTTTTGTTAGGCGCTCTCAATATTTTGCCTATGAGTAGCGGTATAGCCGATAACGATGGATTAAACACTATTCGACTTGCTAAGGTAAAGGGGCTTTTAAGATCTTTTCTTTTACAGCTTAAAATATCGGAGCAGCTCGCTTCGGGAGTACGTTTAAAGGAAATGCCGGAGGAATGGTTCTATATTCCGTCTGATGATAACTTGGAGGGCTCCTTGGGCTCGGCTAACGGAATTATGACGTATACAAGGTTGCTTGAGCTTGGTAAGATAGAGGAGGCGACGAAGCTTATAGACAGTATGCTTGCTCCCGAGCTTGGTATATGCGGCTTACACCGCGCATTACTGATACAGGACAGAATTTATGCAGAGCTGATCGGTAATGGGGATAGGGAGCTTGTAAAAACACTTTTATCCTCCAAGGAAAGAGGTCTTATTGACAGGATAAAAAACGATATTACACCGTTGCGTATAAAATATACTGTAGCGCTACTGTACGAGAATAATTCTGATAAGGCAGAATATATCGAGTGGGAATTAAATATGATAGCGTCCACCTATCCATATCCTGCGGAGGTAGAGCAGGAGAAAGAGCTTATGGCTATGGCAAAAGCACGGTATGATGCTAAAATAAAGGAAAAAGAAATAAACTGATTTTTTGAATGGGAGAAAAATATGAACTTTACGGAAATTGCAAATAACCGTCAATCCTGTCGCAGCTATAACCCGTTAAGGGACGTGGAAAAGGAAAAAATAGACAGAATAATAGAATCGGCAATTTTAGCCCCCTCCGCCTGTAACGGTCAGCCCTATCATATTACGGTATGTAAGGGAGCGGCGGCAAAAAAGGTCGCCAAGGCAGTACAGGGAATGGGAATGAACAAATTCACAAACGACGTACCCGTAATGATAGTAATATCGGAAAAGCCCTACGTTGCGTCGGCGGCGCTGGGAGCAAAGGTAAAGAAACACGACTACCGTTCCATAGATATCGGTATTTTATCCGCTTATATAACGGCGGAGGCAACGGCGCAGGGGCTTGGAACCTGTATTCTCGGATGGCTTAACGATGAGGAAATACGTGAAATATGCGGTCTTAAGGGTGCGGTCAGATTGGTTATATCCCTCGGATATCCCTCGGATGACGATAAGCTTCGTGTAAAAAAACGCAAGGATGAAGACGAGCTTGTTACCTTTATAGAATAGAAATTGGAGAAAATTATGAAAAAGACTGAATTCCGCTTGGCGACGGAAAAGGACGTATCCTTAATACTCAGCTTTATAAAATCCTTGGCGGAGTATGAAAAAATGTCGGAGCTTGTGGTGGCTGATGAGGATCTGCTCCGTGAATGGATATTTGAAAAGAAAAAGGCGGAGGTCATCTTTGCCTTGGATGAGGGTAAGGAGGTTGGATTTGCCCTGTTCTTCCATAATTTTTCAACCTTTCTCGGAAGAGCAGGCATATATCTTGAGGACCTTTTCGTATATCCCGAGTACAGGGGCAGAGGGCACGGTAAGGGACTTATAAAGGAGCTTGCGCGTATTACGGTTGAAAGAGGCTGCGGCAGACTTGAATGGTGCTGCCTTGATTGGAATAAGCCGAGCATAGATTTTTATAAATCCTTAGGCGCCGTACCTATGGACGAATGGACAATTTACCGTCTTACGGGGGATAGCTTGAATAAGCTTGCGAAGAATTAGTATATGAATAATTTTGATTTTAAAGGGAAAGTAGCCGTCGTAACAGGCGGCGCAAGAGGAATAGGCAAGTGCATCCGTGAGCAGCTTGAGAAAGCAGGCGCTGCGGTATGTGTGATAGACCTTCTTGAAAACGATTATTTTATTGGCGACCTTGCCGATAAGGCCACTCTTGAGGAGTTTGCGTCAAAGGTTGTAAGGGACTACGGAAGAGTAGACTTTATAATAAATAACGCCGCTCCGAAAATGTGCGGTATCAGTAACGGAAGCTATGAGGATTTTGAGTATGCTCTGAGGGTTGGGGTAACTGCGCCGTTTTATCTTACAAAGCTTTTTATCCCATACCTGAATGAAGGAGCAAGTATTGTAAATATTTCATCATCCCGCGACAGAATGAGTCAGCCGGAAACGGAAAGCTATACGGCGGCGAAGGGTGGAATATCAGCTCTTACCCACGCCATAGCGGTAAGCCTTGCAGGAAAGGCACGCGTTAATTCCATCTCTCCCGGTTGGATAGACACCTCGTATACCGTATACGAGGGAGCGGATGCCCTGCAGCAGCCTGTTGGAAGAGTAGGGAATCCCCTCGATATTGCCAATATGGTTATGTATCTTTGCTCTCCTGTGTCCGGATTTATCACCGGTGAAAATATCTGTATTGACGGCGGTATGACCCGTCAGATGATATACCACGGCGATAACGGATGGTCACTTAATTAAATATGCTAGTAAAAAGTCTCCTAAAAGGGGCTTTTTTACGTTTGTTTTGCTAAATTTATAACACATATATATTGACAGAAAAATGGAAGTAATGTATAATAGTTAATGTAGGTTAACTTTATTTTACGGGAGAAGACTTATGAATAAATTTATGGGAGCTAACGTAGTATTTTCCAAGTTTTCACGGGATTTTACGGAGCTTAAAAATTATTTGCCAATTCGCCCAAGCGAGATGGCGCTTCTTAATATCATAGTCCGACGCAAGCGTGATTTCACGCCCTTGGCTCTTGCAGAGGTGATGGCGGTGTCTAAGCCTATGATAGCGGCTCATATTCAGGCTCTTGAAAAAAATGGGTATATTTACAAGGAGCAATCAGCCGAGGACAAGCGTAGCTTTTATGTCCGCCCCACAGATAAGGCGGTTGCGCTTTGCGCTGAATATGAATTGAAGCAGACCGAACGCTTGAACGAGATTGCAAGCAAGCTTGGCGATGAGGAGTTTGACGAACTTTGCAATCTTATGGATAAGGCTCAACGGATAATAAGAGAAATAAAGAGAAGAGAAATAGACAGTGATGAAACGGAAAAGGAGTTGATGCTTTAATGCTGGAAATAGATAAAATACCGCATCACGTGCTGGATTATGCATACGGCAAGGGTGTTTGTATAGAAAACATATATCTTACCCTCCGTTGCGATATGAACAGCGACCACGCATTTTGCGATACTTATCTTATATCGACTGACAAAGACCTTTACGTAATGTGGGGAAGCGATGCGTTAGT
>JAZQLK010000200.1:0-7103 GCA_045542635.1 Eubacteriales bacterium | reverse complement strand
GTAATTGCTACATCCGTTGGAAATGTTGCCGACATTAAAAAGCATATGACCGTGCAGACTATCGGTCACGATAAGATAAACCAGCTTCGCCACGTTAGATTCCTTAAGAATATGGATAATGTAAATGGTATTATGATGAAGCATGCTGACATTCTCCGTCCAAAGTTTGAAATGGTGCTTGATATTCTTGATAAGGAGCTTGACGGTCTTGATATCGGTAGCTGGACTAAGCCTATCGGTGGATACTTCATTTCCTTTGACACACTTAAGGGTTGTGCAAAGAAGGTTGTATCAATGTGCAAGGATGCAGGTGTTGAAATGACAGGCGCAGGCGCAACCTACCCCTATGGCAAGGATCCCCACGATTCCAATATCCGTATTGCTCCCTCTTATCCCACCCTTCCCGAGCTGGAGGCAGCTTCGGAGCTTTTCGCCCTTTGCGTAAAGCTTGCAAGCGTTAGAAAATTGCTTGATAAGTAAGGGGTAAGTAAGGAACATACTCCTTCCACCGCAATTACTGCGTTCCCCCTCCCTCGGCGAGGGAGGCAAAATCGCCCTCTGCGTAAAGCTTGCAAGCGTTAGAAAATTGCTTGATAAGTAAGGGGTAAGTAAGGAACGTACTCCTTCCACCGCAATGTTGCGGTCCCCCTCCCTCGCCGAGGGAGGCAAAATCGCTCTTTGCGTAAAGCTTGCATCGGTTAAGAAATTGCTCAGCAAATAATATATTAAGCGTATCTGTTAAAACGGATACGCTTTTTTGATTATATACCGTTGACATTCCTACAATAATTTGGTATAATGAAACAAAGTATAAAAGCTTCAATGCTTAATATAAAAGGAGTAAGACTGTGAAAAAGCTACTTTTATTATTTTTAATAATTTTACTCTTATCATCCTTAACGCTAATTTCGTGTAGCGATGATAATCGTTTCACAGTAACCTCTTCGGATGTAACAACAGTGAACAATGTTACATATAACATTACCTATGAGTTGAATGGCGGCACAAATAACGAAAATAACCCCGCGACATATAAAGAGGGCAGCTTCCTTGAATTAGCAGTACCCACAAAGGAAAATTATCTCTTTGCAGGCTGGTATATTGACTCTGAATTTACAAATTTAGTTACGCAGATAACAAAATATACATCCGGAAATATAAAAGTTTATGCAAAGTGGATTGAACTTAATGGCAATATAACATTACAGCTTGATAACGGGTCTTATAAGGTGGTTGGCTGTAATGAGGAGTTAGAATATCTGTATATTCCGTCAATGTATAATGGTTTGCCTGTCACATCAATAGGAAAATTCGCTTTCAAAAATCACGGTGACCTGAGATATGTATATGTACCCGATAGTGTTACGGCTATAAATCACTCTGCATTTGAAAAATGCGAATATCTTAGTGAAATAAGACTTTCAAATAATTTAATTTCCATAGACTCTTCTGCTTTTTTTCGAAGCGGAATTACAAGCATAACCATTCCCGATAAAACAACAGTACTTGGATCAAGTGTTTTTTCGGAATGCGAGTTTCTTGAAAGTGTTATTCTTCCAAAAAGCTTAAATATTATTCCATTGAATACATTTTACGGTTGTAAATCTCTGAAGAGTATAACCGTTGATGATGAAAACGCAAATTATAAATCGGTTGACGGAGTTTTGTACACTAAAGACGGTAAAACCTTGGTTTTATATCCTGCTGCAAGGGCGCAAAGTAATTATCAAATACTTATGGGTACGGAAAATATAGATAAATATGCTTTTATGAATAGCTCTAATCTTAAAGGCGTAACAATTCCCGATACAGTAAAATTCATCGGGTCCTATGCGTTTGGCAACACCTCTATTGAAAGCGTAATAATTCCCGACAGTGTAGCTACTATGGAATCATATGTTTTTTACGGTTGTAAATCCCTTAAAAATGTAGTATTATCAAGGGGCTTAGAGGAAATAGGCGCCAATGCCTTTAAAGAATGCGCTGCATTAGAGGGTATAATCATACCCGATAACATAAAGATTATCAGAGCTAACGCATTCTATGGATGCAACTCTCTTAAAAGCATCGTTATACCAAATAGTGTAGCTCATATGGGTGACCGGGTATTCAATAATCCGGATATTATTATATATTGCGAGGCAAAGTCAAAGCCATCTTACTGGAGCGTAGTTTGGTGCGACAGGGAATGCTATGTTGTCTGGAGCTATAAGGCTTAATAGCAAATAAAATTAAAATAGGTTGCCGTGGGGCAACCTATTTTTTATTGGTTATTATTTTTGTTCTTCGCTCTCTACGGCCTTCTTCTTTACTCCAAAGCTTGGGAAGAAGGCGAATACTACCGCGCTTACTGCAAGGAGGAAGGGGTAGAAGAGGAAGGGGATGATCTGTACCGCGGATACCACGGAGGGAATAACGCCGCCTGCGTAAGCTACCGTGACAGCGGATACGGCGTAAATCATCTGGGCGCCGTAGGGGATAATACCCTGAACCACGCTGCCGAAGATATCGAGGATTGATGCGGTTTTCGTATTGGTAATACCGTATTCCTCGCTGATGTTTTTAGCAATGGGAGCCGCCATAACGATAGCAACCGTGTTATTAGCCGTTGCAATATCCATAGCGGAAACGAGAGCGCCGATACCGAGCTGACCGCCGACCTTACCCTTGAAGGTACGCTTTACCCAATGAAGGAGAGCGTCGAAGCCGCCGAAGTGACGCATAATGCCGCTGAGCATTGTTACAAGAATGGTAACGAGAATAACCTCGAACATTCCGTTAGCGCCCGAGCCCATAGAGCCTACGATTTCTACAAACTCTATACCGAGGCAGAGCTTGATTATAAACGCCGCGCCGATTCCCGCAAGAAGCACAACGAATACGTTAATGCCCACGATACCGCCAATAAGAACAAGCACGTAGGGAATGAGAAGCCAAAGATTTGGGGATGAGGGGGTATATGCGTTTACGTCCGTTGAAGTAAATGCAAATATAAGCAAAATAACGATAGTGATTATAGCGGCGGGCAAGGCGATAAAGAAATTCTCCTTGAATTTATCCTTCATCTTGCAGCCCTGTGTTGTTGTTGCCGCGATGGTTGTATCTGAGATGAACGAAAGGTTGTCGCCAAACATTGCGCCGCCTACTACGGAGCCCATACAGAGAGCAAGGCTTATACCCGTAGAGCCCGAAAGGGAGCAGGCGATAGGACCGATAACCGCGATAGTACCGCAGGATGTACCCATAGCCGTGGATACGAAGCAGGAAACTATAAAAAGCACAAGGGCGGAGAATTTAGCGGGGATAAAGCTTAAGAACAGATCCGCAACGCTTGCGGCGCTGTCTCTACCGAGGATACCCGCAAAGATACCCGACGCTAAAAAGATAAGTATCATAGTGGCGATATTCTTATCCGCAAGACCCTTTGCCATAATGCCTATCTTTTCCTCAAGGGTAGTACCCCTGTGCTGTAAGCAAGCGACGAGGATAGCGGCAAGGAACGCAACCACAACACTCATTTTGTAAAAGTCACCGAAAATAATTCCAAGACCGATATAAAGCACGAGGAAAACGCCGATAGGCAGAAGCGCCCAGCCGTTACCCTTTACTTCCTTTAATTCTTTGTTGTCCATAAAAGCTCCTTAATGTAAATAAATGTGTATGGAGATGCTATAAGGATGAATTGATGCATCGCATCATGAATTGGTTTTCGCCATGAATTTTCGCCTTGCTCAATGAATTGAATCGCAACGGTTTAATGCCCAAAGGGCAATTCACGAATGAAATTCAATTCACGACAAGGATTGTCAATTCACGCAACGTTGTTGCGATTCATTGCAATAAATTCGCTCAAAGCGAATTGATTGCATCAAGAATACCCTGCTTGGTGCTTTCGTACTTTTCAAGCTTAGCCTTTTCGCCTTCAACTACCTTAGCGGGAGCCTTGTTAACGAACTCGGCGTTACCAAGCTTCTTTACGAGTCTGTCAATCTCACCCTGGACCTTGGCAAGCTCACCGTTCAAGCGGGCTCTTTCCTTATCGAGGTCAACCATTTCCGCCATAGGAATATACGCGGTTGCGGCGTGGGTGATTATCTGAACGGCGTTTTCTCCGTTGTATTCCTTTATAACCTCAAGGTCGGATGCGGATGCAAGCTTCTTAAAGAAGTCCGCGGTGGATTCGTTGAATGCATCCTCATAGCTTGTGGTGATAAATATTTTAGCCTTCTTTGAGGGAGGTACGTTCATTTCCGCTCTTCTTGTACGGATAGCCTTGATAACCTCAATAACCTTCTCCATATTCTCGTAATCCTCGGCAAAGTTAAACTTGTCCTTAACCTTGGGATAGGAGGATATCATAATGCTTTCGCAATCGTCAAAGTGGGGAAGGGAGAGATAGATTTCCTCTGTGATAAAGGGGATGAAGGGGTGGAGAAGCTTAAGAATGTTCTCAAGCACGTATACGATAACGTTCTGTGTTACGATATTTGATGACGTTCCCTTTGCGGAGAGGGCAGGCTTGGAAAGCTCAATGTACCAGTCGCAGAAGATATCCCATACGAAATCGTAAATTTCGGAGAGGGCAATTCCAAGCTCATATGCGTCAAACTGTGTTCTTACACTCTTAATAAGAGAGTTAAGCTTTGTAAGTATCCACTTGTCAGCAACGCCAAGCTTATCTATAGAGGGCATTTCAACCTTTTCAATATCAAGGTTCATCATTACGAAGCGAGCCGCGTTCCAGAGCTTGTTTGCAAAGTTACGGGCGGATTCGATCTTCTCGTCGGAGAAGCGCATATCGTTTCCGGGGGAGTTACCCGTTGCCAAAGCAAAGCGGAGAGCGTCTGCGCCGTACTTTTCAATAATAAGCAAGGGATCGATACCGTTACCCAAGGACTTGGACATCTTTCTGCCCAGAGCATCACGTACAAGACCGTGGATAAGTACGGTGTCAAAGGGCTTTTCACCCATATATTCAAGACCGGAGAATATCATTCTCGATACCCAGAAGGTAATAATATCATAGCCTGTAACAAGGGTATTTGTAGGATAGAAATACTTAAGGTCTTCAGTTTCGTTAGGCCAGCCGAGAGTGGAAAAGGGCCAGAGGGCGGAGGAAAACCAGGTGTCAAGGGTATCGGGATCCTGGCGCATTTCCTTGCCGCACTTGGGACAAACTGCGGATGCATCCTTGGTAACTACGATTTCACCGCAATCGTCACAGTAGAAGGCGGGAATTCTGTGTCCCCACCAGAGCTGACGGGAGATACACCAGTCACGGATGTTTTCCATCCAATGGAAATAGTTCTTTTCAAATCTTTCGGGAACGAACTTGATCTCGCCTGTGCGTACAGCCTCAATAGCAGGCTTTGCAAGGGGCTCCATCTTAACGAACCACTGCATAGAAACGCGGGGCTCAACGGTCGTTCCGCAACGGTAGCAGGTACCAACGTTATGGGCGTAATCCTCAACCTTGATAAGGTAGCCCTGAGCGTCAAGGTCGGCAACAATAGCCTTTCTTGCCTCGAAGCGGTCCATTCCTGCGTAAGCGGGGTAGTCCTCGGTAATCTTGGCGTCGGGAGTCATTACGTTGATGATGGGGAGATTATGACGCTTACCAACCTCAAAGTCGTTGGGGTCGTGGGCGGGAGTGATCTTAACTACGCCTGTACCGAAGTCCATTTCAACGTATTCATCTGCAACTACGGGAATTTCACGTCCGACAAGGGGAATTACAAGAGTCTTGCCGATAATATCCTTATATCTTTCGTCCTTGGGGTTTACCGCAACGGCAGTATCGCCAAGCATTGTTTCGGGACGGGTCGTTGCAAATTCAAGATAGCCGTCACCGTCCTTGAAGGGATACTTAATATGCCAGAAATGTCCTGATTGCTCCTCGTATTCAACCTCTGCGTCGGAAATGGAGGTAAGACAGTGGGGACACCAGTTGATAATTCTTTCTCCGCGGTAGATAAGTCCCTTGTTGTAAAGGCGCACGAACACCTCTTTAACCGCCTCGGAGCAGCCCTCGTCAAGAGTAAAGCGCTCTCTTGTCCAGTCACAGGAGGAGCCGAGCTTCTTAAGCTGAGAAATAATTCTTCCGCCGTACTGTTCCTTCCAAGCCCAAGCGCGCTCAAGGAAGCCGTCGCGTCCGATATCGTCCTTTGTAACTCCCTCCTTACGCATAGCCTCAACGATCTTCGCTTCAGTAGCGATGGATGCGTGGTCCGTGCCGGGAAGCCAAAGGGTACAGAAGCCGTTCATTCTCTTATAACGGATAAGAATATCCTGGAGAGTGTTGTCAAGAGCGTGTCCCATATGGAGCTGACCCGTAATGTTCGGCGGGGGGATAACTATTGAATAATGGGGCTTTGAATGGTCAATTTCAGGCGTGAAATACTTTTTGTCACACCAATTTTTGTAAATTCGCTCCTCGAATTCACCGGGAGCGTAGGTTTTGTTTAATTCCTTCATAATATATCTCCTTGTCTTGATTTTCAATTTAATGGGAATTTTCGCAAAGGGCGAAAATTGTACGTAATTTTTCACTCTTCACTTTTAGTTCTTCACTCTTCTGTTTTCTTTTGCGGACAAAAGAAAAAGCCCTGATATAAAAATCAGGGCGCAGAAGCTACGCGGTACCACCTGAATTCGTATGCAGAAGCATACGCACTCAATTCTCGTAACGGGAGAAGCCGTTATGGATTACTGCTATTTCACCCATAATGCTCATAAGCTACCTTCACCGCATCCGCCTGCCGCATCCCACCATAAACGGCTCTCTGTAAGGCAACCCTCGGTTACTCCTCTTAATCATCGCATTTATCACATTTTATCATAAGTAAATATAAATGTCAAGGCTTATTTTATAATATAGAAGATTCGTACAAGTTCAGTATAGATGCAAAGAACAGCTGATGACCTGTCGGCTTTTTGAATATTAAAGTATTGATATTCATTTTTCAATGTAAAGTATGGAGTTGCGCTCCAGACGGATCGTGAGCTTACCGAGGGAGGCGGTTGCTCTTGCGAGGGGGGACATTGTACTGTCCTTATCGGTTACAAGGATTTTTGCCTTTTCAAAATCAAAGCCGTCGGCTTCA